>NZ_JBSHDU010000067.1:0-46395 GCF_053616475.1 Streptomyces sp. NPDC055815
GTGCGGGTTCAGGCTCGGGAGCCTCTGGCGCCGGCAAGGGCGCCGTTCCGTTGTGCCCACCCGTTCCGCCCCGGCGGAACGCATGCCCACAACGGCGGAAGCGTGCCCACAACGGGGTCAGCTTGCCTCGCGGCGGCGAAGGGCGGCTGTCGCTCGGGCTGTCATCGCGTGGCGGCGGGTCGTCCAGGTGGACCAGTGGGTCGACCAGGCCCAGCGGAGGCGGGTCGCCGAGCGCGGGGCCAGGAGGGCCCGCAGCCGGGCGACCCGGCCGGCGCCCGCGTGGAAGCCCGCACGGACCCGCCCCGCCTCGGAGGCCAGGCCGGCGACCGGCCGCGGCCGGGGCGCGTACAGCACCTCCTCCACCGCCCGCGCCACCCGGTGCACCGCGTCCGCGGACTCGCCCCGCAGCTCACCGAGGCGGACGATCCGCGCCGCCGACTTCCTCGGCGTCAGGGAGTCGTCCGGCTCGACCCCGTAGTCCCAGGCCGTGTCGTTGATCTCCTCCCAGACGGAGAGCGCGGCGCCGCCCGGGCCGAGCCGTCGCGCCCGTACCCGCGTCCGCCAGAAGAGGGGGAGGAGGGGGAGCGAGACGAGGACGAGGATCCCCAGGGTCAGGAGGAGGATCGTGCGGAGGTCGGGGCCCGAGTCGTCCGAGGACCCCCCGGCCGCCGCGGCGTCGGGACCGCAGTCGCCGAGCTTCTTCATCTGCGGGGTGCAGCTCTCCGGGGCGCTCGGCGCGGCGGACGGCTGCGCCGAGGCGCTCGGCTGCGGCTGAGCGGGCCCGGTGGCCGTGCCCGAGGGGGTGTTCTCCTGGGTGTACGAGGGGGTGGAGCCCCGCGAGGGGGTCGGCTCGAACCGCGTCCACCCGGCGCCCTCGAAGTACAGCTCGGGCCAGGCGTGCGCGTCCCGGATGCCGACCGAGACCGAACCGTCCGTCTGCGTCGTGCCCGGCATGAAGCCCACGGCCACCCGGGCCGGGATGCCGAGCGAGCGGGCCATCGCCGCCATCGAGAAGGAGAAGTGGACGCAGAAGCCCTCCTTGTCCTTCAGGAAGCGGGAGATCGCCTGGACCCCGGTGCCGGACTCCACGTCCACGTCGTAGCGGAAGCCGCCGTCCTGGGCGAACCAGTCCTGGAGCTTCACGGCCCGCTCGTAGTCGTTCCGCGCGCCCTTGGTGACGTTGAGGGCCGTCGCCCGCACGTCGGGCGGCAGCGTCGTCGGCACCTTGGTGTACTCGCGGCGCAGCTTCTCCGGGGCGGGCCGGGAGTCGGCCAGCTGCGCGGCCGTCGGCTGCACGTCCAGGCTGGACACCTGGTAGCGGGCGCCCTTGGTGGTCTGCTTGTCGTCGCCGACGAGCATCCGGCCGGCCGGCTCGTACCGCCAGCGTCCCTCGATGTCGACCCGGGCCGCCGGGTACGGCATGGGCAGCCACTTCTGCTCGTACGCCTCGGAGGCGACGAAGTTGCTGGTCACCTCGGTGATCCGGACGCTCTGGGCGAGGCCGTCCGGCCAGGGCAGCTGCTTGGGCACGTCCTCGATCGGGCGGACCGAGGACTTCCACGAGGTGCCGTCGAACTGGTCGAGGGCGACCAGCCGCAGGTACATCCCGTCGGTGTCACGGGCGTTGGTCCGGTAGCGCAGGACCTCCCGGTCCTCCGGCTGGCGCAGATTGTCCTGCAGGGAGACCAGCGGGTTGACCGCGGCGATCGTGCCGCCCTTGCCGGAGCCCCCGCCGCCCTCGCCGTTGCCGCCGAAGAGACCGCCGGAGAAGCCCGGCAGCGCGAACGGCGCCACCAGCGCGACGCCCATGGCGACCGCGCCGATCCGGCGGCCGGTGCGCGCCGGGGCGAAGGCGGGGCCGCCGGCGGCGACGGTGGAGCCGGGCCGGCCGGAGCGCTGGGCGCCGCCGAAGACCCGCCCCCACTGGGAGAGCCGGTCACGGCCCTCGGCGAGGAGCAGCAGCAGATAGCCGGAGGCCGCGAGGAGGAACCAGAGCCAGCCCGCGCCGCCGCCGGAGAGGCCTGCGGCCACCGAGTAGAGGGCGAGCAGCGGCAGGCCGGCCGGGGCCGCCTTGCGGAAGGTGACCGCGAGGGTGTCCACCAGGAGCCCGATCGCGACGACGCCGCCGACCAGCATGAGCCGGATGCCCTCGGTGTCGGGTGCGGGGATCGCGTACCGGCCGACGTCCTCGGCGCCCGCCCGGAACAGCTCGGCGGCGTGCGTGACGGCCTCGGGGCCCGGGACGAGCCACAGGAGGGCCTGCTCCCGGGCGAAGAACACGGTCAGCGCGAGGACCGCGGTGACGGTCTGCGCGAGCAGGGTCAGCGGCCGGGCCAGCGGTACCCGCCGGGCCAGTGTGCCGACCCCGCTCACCAGGGCGAGGACGAAGGCGGCCGTGAAGATCCAGGTCGCCGGCTTCACCAGGGGGAGCAGCGCCCCGGCGGCCATCAGGGTGGCGGCCCAGGAAGCGAGCGTCAGCCGTGCGCGGCCGCTCATGACCATCCTCCGTAGGTGTCGGCGGCGGCGGACTCCGGGCGCAGCCCGGCCGCCTGCTGCCACAGATCGGCGAGCGAGGCGCCGGCCGGTACGGCGAGCGCCGTCCAGCCCGCCTCGCGCAGCTGCCGGACCCGGTCCTCGACCGCTCCGGGGACGGCGCCGCCGGTGAGCCAGGTGCCGGAGTCCAGGACGAAGGCGACGGCCGCGCCGGCCCGTCCGCGCATCCGGGCGGCGAGGGCGGCCTGCTCCTCGTCGAGGTCGCCGAGGAAGGCGATGAGCAGTCCGTCGCCGCCGCCGCGCAGCACGTCGGAGGCGCGGGAGAGCCCGGCCCCCTCCGAGTGGTCGACGACCGCGAGGGTGTCCATCATCAGACCGGCCGCCTCGGCCGAGTCCTGTGCCGAGCCGGCGAAGCCCTCGGACCCCTCGCCGGGGATCGCGCTGCCGGTGTCGGTGAGCAGCCGGACCGCGTAGCCGCGCTCCAGCATGTGGACGAGCGCGGAGGCGGTGCCGGAGACGGCCCATTCGAAGGCCGAGTCGGGGCCCGCGCCCTGGAAGGCGATCCGGCGGGTGTCGAGGAGGACGGTGCAGCGGGCCCGCTGGGGGAGCTCCTCGCGGCGGACCATCAGCTCGCCGTAGCGGGCGGTGGAGCGCCAGTGGACCCGGCGCAGGTCGTCGCCGTGGCGGTAGGTGCGCGGGATGACGTCGTCGTCGCCGGCGAGGGCGAGGGAGCGCGACTGCCCGTCCCCGTACCCGCCGGCCTCGCCGAAGAGCTTCACGGGCGGGAGGGCCTCGGTGCGGGGCACGACGGTGAGGGTGTCGTACGCGCTGAACGAGCGGGTCAGCTCGCACATCCCGAAGGGGTCGTTGAGCCGCAGCTGGAGCGGGCCCAGCGGGAAGCGGCCGCGCAGGTCGGAGCGGACCCGGTAGGACACCTCGCGCCGGCCGCCCGCCTCGACCCGGTCGAGGACGAAGCGGGGGCGGGGCCCCAGCATGTACGGCACGTGGTCCTGGAGCATCAGGAGGCCGGTGGGGAGCTTGGAGACGTTCTCCATCCGCAGCTGGACCCGTGCCTCGGTGGAGGTCTCCACCCGCTGGGGGGTGAGCCGGCGGGAGGCGGCGACCCGGTAGCGGGTGCGGTGCAGCACGAGGACGCAGATCAGCGGGAGGGCGGCGAGCAGCAGCCCGACGCGCAGCAGATCGGCCTGGCCGAGGACGTACGCGCAGGCGGCGGCGGCCACCCCCGCGGCGAGGAAGGAACGGCCGCGGGTGGTGAGACCGCCGAAGGCGGCCCGCAGACCGCCCCGGTCGTCCTCGTCGCCCCGCGGTCCGTCCGGCACGGCGGCGCCACTCATCACAGCCGCCGGGCGCCGGGCTGCTGCTGGCCGTAGAGCGGTCCGGCGGGCGGGGCCGCCGCCGGGACGGGGGTGCGCTGGAGGATCTCCTGGACGACCTGCTCGGCGGTGCGGCGGTTCAGCTGGGCCTGCGCCGTCGGCAGCAGCCGGTGGGCGAGGACGGGCGCGGCGAGGGCCTGCAGGTCGTCCGGCAGGACGTACTCGCGGCCGCTGAGCGCCGCGGAGGCCTTGGCGGCCCGCAGCAGGTGGAGCGTGGCCCGGGGGGAGGCGCCGAGCCGCAGGTCGGGGTGGGTGCGGGTGGCGGCGACGATGTCCACCGCGTACCTGCGTACCGCGTCGGCGACGTGGACCCCGCGCACCGCCTCGATCAGCTTGAGGATGTCGTGGGCGTGGGCGACCGGCTGGAGGTCGTCCAGCGGGGAGACCGAGCCGTGCACGTCGAGCATCTGGAGCTCGGCCTCGGCGCTGGGGTAGCCGATGGAGACCCGGGCCATGAAGCGGTCGCGCTGGGCCTCGGGCAGCGGGTAGGTGCCCTCCATCTCGACCGGGTTCTGGGTGGCGACGACCATGAACGGGCTGGGCAGCTCGTACGTCTGGCCGTCGACCGTGACCTGGCGCTCCTCCATGGACTCCAGGAGCGCGGACTGGGTCTTCGGCGAGGCGCGGTTGATCTCGTCGCCGATCACGATCTGGGCGAAGATCGCGCCCGGCTTGAACTCGAAGTCCCGGCGCTGCTGGTCGAAGATCGACACGCCGGTGACGTCCGAGGGCAGCAGGTCGGGCGTGAACTGGATGCGGCGCACCGAGCAGTCGATGGACTTGGCCAGCGTCTTGGCCAGCATGGTCTTGCCGACGCCGGGGACATCCTCGATCAGGAGGTGCCCCTCGGCGAGCAGCACGGTCAGCGAAAGCCGTACGACCTCGGGCTTGCCCTCGATCACACTCTCCACCGATCGGCGGACTCGCTCCACAGTGGTGGTCAGATCAGCGAGGCTCGCTCGATCGTCATAGGTCGTCACCCCGGCCCTCCTCGGCCTTTCGGAACTGTCGTCCGAGCATTGTTGTTGCCGTGGCCGGGCCTGTCACTTGCATGCGGACAAGTGCGGGGGGAATGCCGGGGTTTGACCGTTTAAGTGGAGGGTTTAAGCCGGGTCGATCTCGCGCAGGAGGCCCGTCGTCACGTCGAAGACGAAGCCCCGGACGTCGTCGGAGTGCAGCAGGAAGGGGGAGGTCCGGACCCGCTGCATCGACTGGCGGACGTCCTGGTCGACGTCGCGGAAGGCCTCGACCGCCCAGGCGGGCCGCTGGCCGACCTCGTCCTCCAGCTCGTGCCGGAAGTCCTCGGTGAGCGATTCGAGACCGCAGTTCGTGTGGTGCACCAGCATCACGCTGCGGGTGCCGAGGGCACGCTGGCTGATGGTGAGCGAGCGGATCACGTCGTCGGTGACGACACCGCCCGCGTTGCGGATGGTGTGGCAGTCGCCGAGTTCCAGGCCGAGGGCCGCGTGCAGGTCGAGACGGGCGTCCATGCAGGCGACGACGGCGACGTGCAGCACGGGCCGCGCGTCCATTCCGGGGTCGGCGAAATCGGCGGCGTAGCGTTCGTTGGCCTCGACGAGACGGTCGGTGACCGTGGCGCCGGTGCGTATGGCGTCGGCAGAGGGGTGCGCGGAGGTCGACATGGTTCCGACGGTAATGGTCACGCCCCTTTCCGGCCCGCTGTGAGAGGGGACAAAGAACATCAATGAGTCTTGTTGTGAGCTAACCCACAGATGGGGCTCCCCGGGTTGAGCGACCCGCCAGTCGGTTGATTGACCGGCGGGTCCCGTGGACTAAAGTGACGCGGAGTTCACGGAGACAACGAGCGATTTTCCGCGGTTTCTCCCCCGTGTGTGCGGCGGTACCTACGGCTCGGCCTCTCCCGCGGTACGTGCCTCCGCGCCGGATCTGAGAGGGCGCATTGAGCAACGACCGACACGTCCCGGTGATGCTCCAGCGGTGCCTGGACATGTTGGCCCCTGCCCTGCAGCGCCCCGGCGCGGTCGTCGTCGACTGCACCCTGGGCCTCGGCGGCCACAGCGAGGCCCTCCTGCAGCAGTTCCCCGAGGCGCGGCTCGTCGCCCTCGACCGCGACAAGGAGGCCCTGCGGCTCTCCGGCGAGCGGCTCGCCCCGTACGGGGACCGGGCCACCCTCGTCCACGCCGTGTACGACGAGCTGCCCGAGGTCCTCGACCGGCTCGGCATCCCGAAGGTGGACGGCGTCCTCTTCGACCTGGGCGTCTCCTCCATGCAGCTGGACGAGGCCGACCGCGGCTTCGCCTACGCCCAGGACGCCCCGCTGGACATGCGCATGGACCAGACGACCGGCATCAGCGCGGCCGAGGTCCTCAACACCTACCCGCCGGGCGAGCTGGTCCGGATCCTGCGCGCGTACGGCGAGGAGAAGCAGGCCAAGCGGATCGTCTCCGCGATCGTGCGCGAGCGCGACAAGGAGCCCTTCAGCAACAGCGCCCGGCTCGTCGAGCTCATCCGCGACGCGCTGCCCCAGGCCGCCAAGCGCACCGGCGGCAACCCGGCCAAGCGGACCTTCCAGGCCCTGCGCATCGAGGTCAACCACGAGCTCGACAGCGTCGAGAAGGCCATCCCGGCGGCCGTGAAGGCCCTCGCCGTCGGCGGCCGGGTCGTCGTCCTCTCGTACCAGTCCCTGGAGGACCGGATCGTCAAGGGCGTCTTCGCGGCCGGCGCGGCGACCACCGCCCCGCCCGGGCTCCCGGTCGTCCCCGAGAAGTACCAGCCCCGCCTCAAGCTGCTCACCCGCGGCGCCGAGCTGCCCACGGAGGAGGAGGTCGCCGAGAACCGGCGCGCCGCCCCCGCCCGGCTCCGGGGCGTCGAGCGCATCCGGGAAGACGTCCTGTGAGCACGGCGAAGGGGCCCCTCAAAGGGCGGGCCGCGCGGCTCGGACGGCTCATGCCGTCGGGGCCCAGCTCGGCCGCCCGCACCCCCTTCGTCCTGCTCGTCTTCGTGCTGCTCGGCGGCGGGCTCATCTCCCTGCTCCTGCTGAACTCGGCCCTCAACCAGGGCTCCTTCAAGCTGAACGAGCTCAAGAACAAGACCACCGAACTCACCGACGAGGAGCAGGCGCTCCAGCGGGACGTCGACGACTACGCGGCCCCCGACGCCCTGGAGCGGCGGGCCCGCGAGCTCGGCATGGTCCCGGGCGGCAGCCCCGCCTTCCTCGGCCCGGACGGCAAGGTCCTCGGCGAGCCCTCGGTGGCGGTCGCCCCGAAGCCGACCCCGAAGCCCAGGCCGAAGCCGTCGGCGACCCCCGGGAGCACACCCGCCACAGGCGCCTCCGGCGCCCCCGCGTTCGAGAGCCGGGCCACCACAGGAACGGACCCGGCGAACCCCGGCACAGGTCCGACCAGCACCCTTCCCACCGGCGGGAGCCCCACCCGTTCGGGCCTCTCCGGCACCGGCCAGGCACGGACGGCGCCGGGGCCAGACGTCCAGGACCCCTCCGGCACCGGCCAGGCACGGACGGCGCCGGGGCCAGACGTCCAGGACCCCTCCGGGACCGGCCAGCCGGGGACAGAGCCCGCCGCCGCACCCACGCAACCGACTTCTGGCAGGTGACCGAGCAGTGCCCTCCAAGGAGCCCCCGCGCCGTGGCGTCCCCGGTCCCGCCCGGCCCGCGCGCCCCCGGCCCGCCTCCGCCGGAGCCCGCACGCCCGGAGCCCGCACACCGGGAGCCCGCACGCCCGGTGCCCGTCCGTCCCGCCCGGCGCCCCGCCCCGCGGGGAAGCGGCCCCCGGCCCGGCAGCCCCGCACGATCCGGCTCGGCAGCCCGCGGCCCCGGCTGCGGCTGATCTCCCTCGGGCTGACGCTCGTCATGCTGGTCTTCGTGGTGCGGCTGCTCCAGGTCCAGGCGGTGGACGCCTCCGCGTACGCGGCCAAGGCCGACAAGTACCGCTTCCAGGAGTACACGCTCTCCGCCGAGCGGGGCGAGATCACCGACCGCAACGGCATCGCGCTCGCCTCCAGCGTCGACGCGTACGACATCACCGCCGACCCCAAGCTCTTCACCCGCGAGGAGTCGAAGCTCGCCGACGCCCCCGAGCAGGCGGCCGCGCTCCTCGCCCCCATCCTCGGCAAGGAACCCGCCGAGCTCGCCAAGAAGCTCCGCACCCCCAAGTCGCGCTACACCCTGCTCGCCCGCAAGCAGACCCCGCAGGTCTGGAACCAGATCAAGGACCTCAAGAAGGTCTACGGGCAGAAGGCGCAGGCCGTCGGAGGCAACGGGATCAACCTCCTCGGCGGCATCCTCAGCGAGCCCAGCACCAAGCGCGTGTACCCGAACGGCGAGCTCGCCGCCGGGATACTCGGCTACGTGAACGCCGAGGGCAAGGGCGCCGGCGGCGTGGAGTCCATGCTCGACGCGGAACTCTCCGGCAAGGCCGGCAAGATCCGCTTCACCCAGTCCGGCGGCCGCCAGGTACCCACCGCGGGCTCCCAGGGCACCCCCGCCGTCCCCGGCTCCGACATCGAGCTGACCATCGACCGGGACATCCAGTGGGCCGCCCAGCAGGCCATCACCGAGCAGGTGAAGAAGTCCAAGGCCGACCGCGGCTACGTCGTCGTGCAGAACACGCGGACCGGCGAGGTCCTCGCCATGGCCAACGCCCCCGGCTTCGACCCCAACGACCTCTCCGCCGCCAACGCCGCCGCCATGGGCAACGCCGCCCTCCAGGACGCCTACGAGCCCGGCTCCACCAGCAAGGTCATGTCCATGGCCGCCGTCCTGGAGGAGGGCAAGGCGGCCCCCGACACCCACGTCACCGTCCCCAACCGGCTCCACCGCGGCGACCGGCTCTTCAAGGACGACATCGACCACATCACCTGGTACCTGACCCTCAACGGCGTCCTCGCCAAGTCCAGCAACATCGGCACCATCCTCGCCACCGGCCAGCTCGGCAAGGACCAGCCCGAGGCGAACCGGGTCCTCCACTCGTACCTGCGCAAGTTCGGCATCGGCAGCCCCACCGGCCTGAACTTCCCCGGCGAGACCCCCGGCATCCTCGCCAAGCCCCAGGACTGGTCCACCTCGCAGCAGTACACGATCCCCTTCGGCCAGGGCCTCTCCGTCAGCGCCATGCAGGCCGCCTCCGTCTACTCGACCATCGCCAACGGAGGCGTACGGATCGAACCGACCCTCGTGCGCGGCACGAAGGGCCCCGACGGGCGCTTCACGGCGGCCCCCGCGCCCAAGGAGTCCCGGGTCGTCAGCGAGAAGACCGCCAAGACCCTCGCGCAGATGCTGGAGTCCGTCGTCAAGGACCGGGAGGGCACCGGCACCAAGGCCGCCATCCCCGGCTACCGCGTCGCCGGCAAGACCGGCACCGCCAACCGCGTCGACCCCGAGCTCGGCGTCTACAAGGGCTACACCGCCTCCTTCGCAGGCTTCGCCCCCGCGGACGACCCGCAGATCACCGTCTACTGCGCCATCCAGAACCCCACCAAGGGCAGCTACTTCGGCGGCCAGATCTGCGGACCCATCTACAAGAAGGTCATGGAGTTCGCCCTCAAAACCCTCCACGTCGCGCCCACGGGCAGCGACCCCGCCCGACTGCCGGTCACCTTCGAACCCACCCCGTGACACTCCGGGAGCACCAGTGACAACGATCACCCCCCATTCCGGGAACCGGAAATCGAACTCCGGCGAGGCCCCGGGCTCTTTTGGCCCCGCACAGGGTGCGCCCGGTACGCTCACCGCCGTGCCACACGCTGATCAGTACCGAAACGCCCCACCCCGGCCGGAGCAGGCCCGCCCGACACCCCTGGGCGACCTGGCCGCGCAGCTCGGGACCGACATCCCCCGGGCCGTCGAGATCTCGGGCATCACGCACGACTCGCGAGCCGTGCGCCCCGGGGACCTGTACGCGGCCCTGCCCGGCGCCCGCACCCACGGCGCCGACTTCGTCGCCCAGGCCGCCGGACTCGGCGCCGCCGCGATCCTCACCGACCCGACGGGCGCCCAGCGTGCCGCCGCGACCGGCCTGCCGGTCCTCGTCGTGGAGAACCCGCGCGGCCGGATGGGCGAACTCGCCGCCAGGATCTACGGGCGCCCCGGCGAGGGCCTCCTCCAGATCGGCATCACCGGCACCTCCGGCAAGACCACCACCGCGTACCTCGTGGAAGGCGGCCTGCGCGGCTCCGGGCGGAAGACGGGCCTCGTCGGCACCGTCGAGATGCGGATCGGCGACGAACGCATCAAGTCCGAGCGCACCACCCCCGAGGCCACCGACCTGCAGGCGCTCTTCGCCGTCATGCGCGAGCGCGGCGTCGAAGCGGTCGCCATGGAGGTCTCCAGCCACGCCCTGGTGCTCGGCCGGGTCGACGGCTGCGTCTTCGACGTCGCCGTCTTCAACAACCTCAGCCCGGAGCACATGGAGTTCCACTCCGACATGGAGGACTACTTCCGGGCCAAGGCCGGGCTCTTCACGCCCGAGCGCAGCCGGCTGGGCGTGGTCAACCTCGACGACGCCTACGGCCGCAGGCTCGCCGGGGAGGCGACCGTCCCGGTCGTCACCTTCTCCGCCGAGGGCCGCCCCGAGGCCGACTGGCGCGCCGAGGATCTCGTCCTCGGCTCCCACGACTCGACGTTCACCGCCGTCGGCCCCGAGGGCGAGCGGATCTCCGCCACCGCCCCGCTGCCCGGCCCGTTCAACGTCGCCAACACCCTCGCCGCGATCGCCACCCTCGCCGCCGCGGGCCTCGACCCGAAGGCCGCCGCCGAGGGCGTCGCCGCCGTCCCCGGCGTCCCCGGCCGCCTGGAGCGGGTCGACGCCGGGCAGCCGTACCTCGCGGTCGTCGACTACGCGCACAAGACGGACGCCGTCGAATCGGTCCTGCGCTCCCTGCGCGAGGTCACCGAGGGCCGGCTGCACGTGGTCATCGGCTGCGGCGGCGACCGGGACACCACCAAACGCGGCCCGATGGGCGCCGCGGCCGCCCGGCTCGCCGACACCGCCGTCCTGACCTCCGACAACCCCCGCTCCGAGGACCCCCTGGTGATCCTCAGCGCGATGCTCGCCGGCGCCGCCGAGGTGCCGGCGGGGGAGCGCGGGAACGTCCTGGTCGAACCCGACCGGGCCGCCGCGATCGCCGCCGCCGTCGCCCGCGCGCGCCCCGGCGACACCGTCCTGGTCGCCGGCAAGGGCCACGAGCAGGGCCAGGAGATCGCCGGGGTCGTCCGCCCCTTCGACGACCGCGAGGTCCTGCGCGAGGCGATTCTCAGCCAGCAGAGCCAGCAGGACGCACACCGTCACGAGAACAGTCAGGGATGAAGCAGTGATCGCCCTCTCCCTCGCCGAGATCGCCGAAATCGTCGGCGGGCAGGCGCACGACATACCGGATCCGGCCGCCCGGGTCACCGGTCCCGTCGTCATCGACTCCCGCGAGGTGCGGGCCGGCAGCCTCTTCGCGGCCTTCGCCGGTGAGCACGTCGACGGCCACGACTACGCGGAGCGCGCCGTCGCGGCGGGAGCGGTGGCCGTGCTCGCCGCCCGCCCCGTCGGCGTCCCCGCCCTCGTCGTGGACGACGTCCAGGCCGCGCTGGGGGCCCTCGCCCGCGCGGTCGTGGAGCGGCTCGGCACCGATGTCGTCGCCCTCACCGGCTCGGCCGGCAAGACCTCCACGAAGGACCTGATCGCCCAGGTCCTCGACCGGCACGCACCCACCGTGTGGACGCCCGGCTCGCTCAACAACGAGATCGGCCTGCCGCTCACGGCGCTCCGCGCGAGCGACGAGACCCGGCACCTGGTCCTGGAGATGGGCGCCCGCGGCATCGGGCACATCCGCTACCTCACCGGCCTGACCCCGCCCCGCATCGGCCTCGTCCTGAACGTGGGCACCGCCCACATCGGCGAGTTCGGCGGCCGGGAGCAGATCGCCGAGGCCAAGGGCGAGCTCGTCGAGGCCCTGCCGGCCGCCGAGGACGGGGGAATCGCGGTCCTCAACGCCGACGACCCGCTCGTCCGCGCCATGGCGAGCCGCACCAAGGCCCGCGTGACCCTGTTCGGCGAAGCGGACGAAGCGGCCGTACGGGCCGAGAACGTCCGCCTCACAGAGAACGGACAGCCTTCTTTCAGGCTTCACACACCCACCGGGTGCAGTGACGTGACCTTGCGCCTGTACGGTGAGCACCACGTGTCGAACGCGCTCGCAGCGGCCGCCGTCGCGCACGAGCTGGGCATGCCCGTCGAAGAGATCGCCACCGCGCTCTCCGAGGCGGGCACCCTGTCGCGCTGGCGCATGGAGGTCACCGAGCGTCCGGACGGCGTGACGATCGTCAACGACGCCTACAACGCGAACCCCGAGTCCATGCGAGCCGCCCTGCGCGCGCTCGCGGCCATGGGCAGGGCCGCACAGGCCCGAGGGGCTCGTACGTGGGCGGTGCTCGGCAAGATGGCCGAGCTCGGTGACGCATCGCTCGTCGAGCACGACGCGGTCGGACGGCTCGCCGTCCGGCTCAACGTCAGCAAGCTCGTGGCGGTCGGGGAGAGGGAAGCTTCCTGGCTGCAACTGGGCGCATATAACGAGGGTTCGTGGGGTGAGGAGTCGGTGCACGTGTCCGACGCGCAGGCGGCTGTCGACCTGTTGCGCAGTGAGCTGCGCCCGGGGGACGTCGTCCTTGTGAAGGCTTCCAGGTCGGTCGGTCTCGAACAGGTCGCGCTGGCGCTCCTCGACACCGAGGGCGAGGTCACCGGCCGATGAGGCAGATCCTCTTCGCGGGGGCCATCGGGCTCTTCCTGACCCTGATCGGCACGCCGCTGCTGATCAAGCTCCTTGCCCGCAAGGGGTACGGGCAGTTCATCCGGGACGACGGCCCGCGCGGTCACGCCGGGAAGAAGGGCACGCCCACGATGGGCGGCATCTCCTTCATCCTGGCCACGCTCATCGCGTACGCGCTGGCCAAGGTCATCACCGGTGAGGACCCGACGTACTCGGGCGTCCTGGTGCTGTTCCTCATGGCCGGCATGGGCCTGGTCGGCTTCCTCGACGACTACATCAAGATCGTCAAGCAGCGTTCGCTCGGTCTGCGGGCGAAGGCGAAGATGGCCGGCCAGCTGATCGTCGGCATCGCCTTCGCCGTGCTCGCGCTGCAGTTCGCGGACGCGCGCGGGAACACCCCGGCCTCCGAGAAGCTCTCCTTCATCACGGACTTCGGCTGGGCCATCGGCCCGGTGCTCTTCGTGGTCTGGGCGCTCTTCATGATCCTGGCCATGTCCAACGGCGTGAACCTGACGGACGGCCTGGACGGTCTGGCCACCGGCGCCTCGGTGATGGTCTTCGGCGCGTACACCTTCATCGGGCTCTGGCAGTTCCAGGAGTCCTGCGCCAACGCGATCACGCTGACCAACCCCAACGCCTGCTTCGAGGTCCGCGACCCGCTCGACCTCGCGGTCGTCGCCTCCGCGCTGATGGGCGCCTGCTTCGGCTTCCTCTGGTGGAACACCTCGCCCGCCAAGATCTTCATGGGTGACACCGGCTCGCTCGCCCTCGGCGGCGCCCTCGCCGGTCTCGCCATCTGCTCCCGTACGGAGCTCCTGCTGGCCCTGCTCGGCGGCCTGTTCGTGCTGATCACGATGTCCGTGGTCATCCAGGTCGGCTCGTTCAAGCTGACCGGCAAGCGCGTCTTCCGGATGGCGCCCCTCCAGCACCACTTCGAACTCAAGGGGTGGTCCGAGGTCCTGGTCGTCGTCCGGTTCTGGATCATCCAGGGCATGTGCGTGATCGTGGGCCTGGGCCTCTTCTACGCGGGATGGGCATCGGAAAAGTGACAGAACAGCTCGACTGGAACGGCAAGAAGGTCACCGTCGCGGGGCTCGGGATCTCCGGCATCCCGGCCGCCCGCGTCCTGCACGCCCGCGGCGCGCTCGTGACCGTCGTCAACGACGGCGACGACGAGCGCTCCCGGGCGCAGGCCGCCGAGCTGGAGGCGGAGGGCATCACCGTCCGCCTCGGCGACGGGGCGACGCTGCCGGCCGGCACCGAGCTGATCGTCACCACCCCCGGCTGGCGGCCCGACAAGCCCCTCTTCACCGCCGCCGCCGAGGCGGGCGTGGAGGTGTGGGGCGACGTCGAGCTGGCCTGGCGGCTTCGCGGTCCGGACGCGGCCCCGTGGCTCGCGGTCACCGGCACCAACGGCAAGACCACGACCGTGCGGATGCTCGCCTCGATCCTGGAGGCGGCCGGTCTGCGGACCGCCGCCGTCGGGAACATCGGCGTCTCGCTCCTCGACGCCGTCCTCGGCGAGCAGGAGTACGACGTGCTCGCCGTCGAGCTCTCCAGCTACCAGCTGCACTGGGCGCCGTCCGTCCGCGCCCACTCGGCCGCCGTGCTCAACCTGGCGCCCGACCACCTCGACTGGCACGGCTCCATGGAGGCGTACGCCGCCGACAAGGGCCGCATCTACGAGGGCAACCGGATCGCCTGCGTCTACAACGTCGCAGACAAGGTCACCGAGGACCTGGTCCGCGAGGCCGACGTCGAGGAGGGCTGCCGCGCGATCGGCTTCACCCTCGGCACCCCCGGCCCCTCCCAGCTCGGCGTCGTCGAGGGCATCCTCGTCGACCGGGCCTTCGTCGAGAACCGGCAGAAGAACGCCCAGGAGCTCGCCGAGGTCGCCGACGTCCAGCCCCCGGCCCCGCACAACATCGCCAACGCCCTCGCCGCCGCCGCCCTCGCGCGCGCCTTCGGCGTCGAGGCCAAGGCCGTACGGGACGGCCTCAGGGCCTTCCGGCCCGACCCGCACCGCATCGAACTGGTCGAGGAGGTCCAGGGAGTCACGTACGTCGACGACTCCAAGGCCACCAACACCCACGCCGCGGAAGCCTCGTTGGCCGCTTATGACCCGATCGTCTGGATCGCCGGCGGCCTCGCCAAGGGGGCGGCCTTCGACGAGCTCGTCCAGCGGTCGGCGAAGCGCTTGCGCGGCGCCGTCCTGATCGGCGCCGACCGCGCCCTGATCCGCGAAGCCCTGGCGCGACACGCCCCGGAGGTCCCGGTGGTGGACCTCGACCGGACCGACACTGGGGCGATGTCCGAGGCGGTCCGCGAGGCGGCCCGGCTCGCCCGGCCGGGGGACACGGTCCTGCTCGCCCCGGCCTGCGCCTCGATGGACATGTTCACCAACTACAACAAGCGGGGCGAGGCCTTCGCGGACGCCGTCCGCGCCCTCGCCGCCACCGGGGACGCCTGACCCGACCAGCGGGAGGGTCCGGCCGGACCGGGCACGACCGGAGGGGACAGCGAGCATGCCGAGCAAGATCGCCGGGACACGCCGGCCCTCCGCCGCACGCGGCGGAGGGCGGGCCCCCGCGACCCCGCGGCGGGCGCGCGGCGGAGGCCCACGGGGGCTGTACGAGCGGCTCCGCAAGGCCTGGGACCGGCCCCTCACGGCGTACTACGTGATCATCGGCGCGGGGCTGCTCATCACCACGCTCGGCCTGGTGATGGTCTACTCCGCCTCGATGATCACGGCGCTCCGCTACGACCTGGTGCCCTCCTACTTCTTCCGGAAGCAGTTCATCGCCGCGCTCCTCGGCACCGGACTGCTCCTGGTCGCCTCCCGGATGCCGGTCAAGCTGCACCGGGCGCTCGCCTACCCGATCCTCGTCGGCGCGGTCTTCCTGATGGTCCTCGTGCAGATCCCCGGGATAGGGCACGCGGTCAACGGCAACCAGAACTGGATCTCCCTCGGCGGCCCCTTCCAGCTCCAGCCCAGCGAGTTCGGCAAGCTGGCGCTGATCCTGTGGGGGGCCGACCTGCTCGCCCGCAAGCAGGACATGCGGCTGCTGACCCAGTGGAAGCACATGCTGGTGCCGCTGGTGCCGGGCGCCTTCATGCTGCTCGGACTGATCATGCTCGGCGGCGACATGGGCACCTCGATCATCCTCGCGGCCATCCTCTTCGGCCTGCTGTGGACGGCCGGGGCGCCCACCCGGCTCTTCGTCGGCGTCCTCACGGTCGCCGGCGCGATCGGCGTGCTGCTGATCAAGACGAGCGACAACCGGATGAAGCGCTTCGACTGCATCGGAGCGACCGACCCCGGCGGCGAGGGAGCCCCCTGCCTGCAGGCGGCGCACGGAATCTATGCTCTGGCCTCGGGCGGATGGTTCGGTTCCGGACTCGGTGCGAGCGTCGAGAAATGGGGCCAACTCCCCGAAGCACACACCGACTTCATCTTCGCGGTCACCGGTGAGGAACTGGGTCTCGCGGGGACGCTGTCGGTACTCGCCCTGTTCGCGGCTCTAGGCTATGCGGGTATCCGCGTGGCCGGAGGCACGGAGGACCCCTTCGTGAGGTTCGCCGCGGGAGGTGTGACCACCTGGATCACGGCTCAGGCCGTGATCAACATCGGTGCGGTGCTCGGCCTGCTGCCGATCGCCGGTGTCCCGCTCCCGCTGTTCTCCTACGGAGGGTCGGCCCTGCTGCCGACCATGTTCGCCGTCGGGCTCCTCATCGCCTTCGCGCGACAGGAACCCGCCGCGAAAGCGGCCCTGGCCATGCGTCGCCCCGGCTGGGGCAAACGGGCCGGGAAGAGATGGAAGTCGATGCGACGGCGCGTCAAGAAGCGCCCGTCCGGAGAGCGGTGAATTTCGGTGCATGTCGTACTCGCCGGTGGGGGGACCGCCGGCCACATCGAGCCCGCGCTCGCCCTCGCGGACGCCCTGCGCAGGCAGGACCCCAGCGTGGGGATCACGGCGCTCGGCACGGAGAAGGGTCTGGAGACCCGGCTCGTGCCCGAGCGGGGCTACGAGTTGGCGCTCATCCCCGCCGTACCGCTGCCCCGCAAGCCCACCCCCGAGCTGATCACCGTCCCCGGGCGGCTGCGCGGCACGATCAAGGCGGCCGAGCAGGTCCTGGAGCGCACCAAGGCGGACTGCGTGGTCGGCTTCGGCGGCTATGTGGCCCTGCCCGGCTATCTCGCGGCCAAGCGCCTCGGGGTGCCCATCGTGGTCCACGAGGCCAACGCCCGGCCCGGCCTCGCCAACAAGATCGGTTCGCGGTACGCGGCCGGGGTCGCCGTCGCCACCCCGGACAGCAAGCTCCGCAACGCCCGTTACATCGGCATCCCGCTGCGGCACACCATCGCGACCCTCGACCGGGCGCGGGTGCGGCCCGAGGCGCGCGCCGCCTTCGGCCTCGACCCGAACCTGCCGACGCTGCTGGTCTCCGGCGGCTCCCAGGGCGCCCGCCGGCTCAACGAGGTGATCCAGCAGATCGCCCCGGTGCTCCAGCGCTCCGGCATCCAGATCCTGCACGCGGTCGGCCCGAAGAACGAGATGCCGCGCGTCGACAACATGCCCGGTATGCCGCCGTACGTGCCGGTACCGTACGTGGACCGGATGGATCTCGCGTACGCCGCGGCCGACATGATGCTCTGCCGCGCGGGCGCGATGACCGTCGCCGAGCTCTCCGCCGTCGGGCTGCCCGCCGCGTACGTCCCGCTGCCCATCGGCAACGGTGAACAGCGGCTCAACGCCCAGCCGGTGGTGAAGGCCGGCGGTGGACTCCTCGTCGACGACGCGGAGCTGACGCCGCAGTGGGTGCAGGGCAACGTCCTGCCCGTACTGGCCGATCCGCACCGGTTGTACGAGATGTCCCGTTCCGCCGCCGAGTTCGGCCGCCGGGACGCCGACGACCTGCTCGTCGGCATGGTGTACGAGGCGATCGCCGCCCGCTAGCAGAGGCAGCGGGGGACTGAGGGCAGGAGGCGCCGGGTGGCAGCCGGACCGACGACCGCGGAGAAGAGCGGGACGAGCAAGTCGAAGGGGTCGTCGGAGCGGTCGTCCGGCGCCGGCACCCGGAACCGTCGGTTCCGGGTGCCGGCCCCCCGGCTGCTCCTCGTGGCGCTCGGCCTCGTCGCGCTCGTGGCCGGCGGGGTCTGGGCGCTCTACGGCTCGACCTGGTTCCGTGTAGAACGTGTGAAGACTTCCGGCACCCAGGTCCTGACCCCGGCCGAGGTGGAGGCGGTCGCCGCCGTCCCGATGGGCGCCCCGCTCGTCACCGTCGACACCGACGCGATCGAGGCCCGGCTCCGGCAGAAGCTGCCGCGGATCGAATCGATCGACGTCGTGCGGTCATGGCCGCACGGAATCGGGCTGAAAGTGACGGAACGGAAGCCCGTTCTCCTTGTCGAAAAGGGCGGAAAATTCACCGAAGTGGACGCGACGGGACTGCGGTTCGCCACCGTCGACACCGCGCCCCGCGGTGTCCCCCTTCTCGTCCTCGACGGCGCCTCCTCCCCGAGCCTCCGCCGCTTCGACGCGGACCGGCTGCTCCGGGAGGCGGTCGGCGTCCGGAGTGAACTCCCCGTGGAAATCGCCCGGGACACTCGTGTCGTCCGCATCACCTCGTACGACTCCGTCACTCTGGAGCTGACCAGGGGCCGAACGGTCTTCTGGGGCAGCGGTGAGCACGGCCCGGTCAAGGCCCGGGTGCTCACCGCCCTCATGAAGGCCACTCCCAAAGCGGGGCACTTCGACGTAAGTGCCCCCACGGCCCCCGCCTCGTCCGGAAGTTGACGGGCATCTCCGCTGGCCAGCACCCTGGTTGGCCATCGCTACGGGTGATCACATAGGGTGAAAAGAAAAACGGGAGGTTCGGCGTGTTCGTTGAACGTGCGCCACTTGTCGACTTAGTGTCCTGTTCGGAAGAGTCCAGCGAACAGAGACACTGGTAACCCTAAACTTCAACGTTAGGGTTTGGGTCGGCGTTTCGGACCGTCCCAATCGGCATCCGTCGGAGCGGCGCGACCAACCGCGCAGCGACGACACGTAACTCGAGGCGAGAGGCCTTCGACGTGGCAGCACCGCAGAACTACCTCGCAGTCATCAAGGTCATCGGTGTCGGCGGCGGTGGTGTCAATGCCATCAACCGAATGATCGAGGTCGGTCTCAAGGGCGTCGAGTTCATCGCCATCAACACCGACGCGCAAGCGCTGTTGATGAGCGACGCCGACGTCAAGCTCGACGTCGGCCGTGAACTGACCCGCGGCCTCGGCGCCGGGGCGAACCCGGCCGTCGGTCGCAAGGCGGCAGAGGACCACCGCGAGGAGATCGAGGAGGTCCTCAAGGGGGCCGACATGGTCTTCGTCACCGCCGGCGAGGGCGGCGGCACCGGCACCGGCGGCGCGCCCGTCGTCGCCAACATCGCGCGCTCGCTCGGCGCCCTGACGATCGGTGTGGTCACCCGGCCGTTCACCTTCGAGGGCCGCCGTCGCGCCAACCAGGCGGAGGACGGCATCGCCGAGCTCCGCGAAGAGGTCGACACCCTCATCGTCATCCCCAACGACCGACTGCTCTCGATCTCGGACCGCCAGGTCTCCGTGCTCGACGCCTTCAAGTCGGCCGACCAGGTCCTCCTGAGCGGTGTCCAGGGCATCACCGACCTCATCACCACCCCGGGTCTGATCAACCTCGACTTCGCCGACGTCAAGTCGGTCATGTCCGAGGCCGGTTCGGCGCTCATGGGCATCGGCTCCGCCCGCGGCGACGACCGCGCGGTGGCGGCGGCCGAGATGGCGATCTCCTCGCCGCTCCTGGAGGCCTCCATCGACGGCGCCCGCGGCGTGCTGCTCTCCATCTCCGGCGGCAGCGACCTCGGTCTCTTCGAGATCAACGAGGCCGCGCAGCTGGTCAGCGAGGCGGCCCACCCCGAGGCCAACATCATCTTCGGCGCCGTCATCGACGACGCCCTCGGCGACGAGGTCCGGGTCACCGTCATCGCGGCCGGCTTCGACGGCGGCCAGCCGCCGGCCCGCCGGGACAACATCATCGGCTCGGTCTCGGCCAAGCGCGAGGAGCCGGCCCCGGCCCCCCGCATCACGGAGACCCCCCGCCCGCTGGGCGGCCTCGGCACGGTCGCCCCGCGCGAGGAGCCGGCCCCGGTCCCGGTCGAGCCCGCCCCGGCCGTCAACGAGACCCCGCTGTCGTCCGCGCCGCCGGTCGTCCCGCCGGCCCGTCCGTACGCGGACAGCCAGGCCGAGGAGCTGGACGTCCCGGACTTCCTGAAGTGATAGGACACCGCTTCGACGCGAACGGCGCGCACTTCGCCTTCACCGACCGGTGGGGCGGGGTGAGCGCCGTTCCGTACGAGGAGCTCAACCTCGGCGGAGCGGTCGGGGACGAGCCCGCGGCCGTTCTCGCCAACCGGGCGGCCGCCGCCGGGGCCCTCGGGCTCGACCCGGCGCGGGTGGTCTGGATGAACCAGGTCCACGGCGCCGACGTCGCCGAGGTCGACGCACCGTGGGGGGACGCGGTGATCCCGTCCGTCGACGCGATCGTCACCGCCCGCCCCGGACTCGCCCTCGCCGTCCTCACCGCGGACTGCGTCCCGGTTCTCCTCGCCGACCCGGTCGCCGGAGTCGCGGCCGCCGCCCACGCCGGGCGGCCCGGGATGGTCGCCGGAGTCGTCCCCGCCGCCGTCGCGGCGATGGTGAAGCTCGGCGCCGACCCCGCCCGGATCGTCGCCCGCACCGGACCCGCCGTCTGCGGCCGCTGCTACGAGGTGCCGGAGGCGATGCGCGCCGAGGTCGCGGCCGTCGAACCGGCCGCGTACGCCGAGACCTCCTGGGGCACCCCCGCCGTCGACGTCGCCGCCGGAGTGCGCGCGCAGTTGGAGCGGCTCGGGGTCCCGGACATCGCGGACGCCGGGGTCTGCACCCTGGAATCGCGCGACCACTACTCGTACCGTCGCGATCGCACCACGGGGCGACTCGCGGGATATGTCTGGTTGTGAGAAGAGACATGACGGACCGCAAGTCGGAACTCGCCGCGAACCTGGCCCAGGTGGAGGAGCGCATCGCCGCCGCGTGCGCCGCCGCCGGGCGCCCGCGGGAGGAGGTGACCCTGATCGTGGTCACCAAGACCTACCCCGCGAGCGACGTCAGACTGCTGCACGAGCTCGGGGTGCGGCACGTCGCCGAGAACCGGGACCAGGACGCCGCGCCCAAGGCGGCCGCCTGTGCCGACCTCGACCTGACCTGGCACTTCGTCGGCCAGTTGCAGACCAACAAGGTCAGATCCGTGGTGGGTTATGCCGATGTGGTGCAGTCTGTCGACCGCTTGAAGCTCGTTTCCGCCCTGTCCGCGGCCGCGGAGAAGGAGGGCCGCGAGCTCGGCTGTCTGATCCAGATCGCGCTCGACGCCGAGTCCGGCGAGCGGGGCGACCGCGGCGGCGTCGCGCCGGACGGGATCGAGGAGTTGGCCGCGGCCGTGGACGCCGCGCCCGGTCTGAGACTCGCCGGGCTGATGACCGTCGCCCCGCTCTCCGGGGAGTACGCCGGGCGGCAACGCGCCGCCTTCGACCGGCTGATGGATTTGTCGACTGTCCTGCGCGCGACCCGTCCGGCTGCGAACATGGTGTCGGCAGGGATGAGTGCGGACCTCGAGGAGGCCGTCGCTGCCGGGGCGACACACGTACGCGTCGGTACGGCGGTACTCGGTGTCCGCCCGAAGCTCGGGTAACGTCGCGAAGCAAGTCGGACCACAGCAGAAAATATGGTCATTCCGCAGAACGGCGGGGTGGCCCGTGGATCGCCGGCACTTGGTGACAAGGCCGATCCACCACAGAGCGGAGGACTCAGAGAATGGCCGGCGCGATGCGCAAGATGGCGGTCTACCTCGGCCTCGTGGAGGACGATGGGTACGACGGCCGGGGCTTCGACCCCGACGACGACTTCGAACCCGAGCTGGAGCCGGAGCCCGAGCGCGACCGGCGCCACACCCCCCCGCGCCAGGTGGAGCGCGAGGAGCCGGTGCGAGTGGTGCAGCCCCCGGCCCCCCGGGAGCCGATTGCCCATTCTGTCCCGGTGCTCGCCGAAAGCGGACGTCCGGCCCGAATTGCCCCCGTGGCATCCATCACACCCGAACGCCCGAGCCTGGAGAAGAACGCACCGGTGATCATGCCCAAGGTCGTGTCCGAGCGGGAGCCGTACCGCATCACCACGCTGCACCCGCGGACCTACAACGAGGCCCGTACCATCGGGGAACACTTCCGTGAGGGCACCCCGGTGATCATGAACCTCACGGAGATGGACGACACGGACGCGAAGCGACTTGTCGACTTTGCCGCCGGACTCGTCTTCGGGCTCCATGGCAGCATTGAGCGCGTGACGCAGAAGGTGTTCCTGTTGTCGCCTGCTAACGTCGATGTCACGGCGGAGGACAAGGCCCGGATCGCAGAGGGCGGATTCTTCAACCAGAGCTGAGAACACGAGAACCGGACGGACCGGTCGCGAAGCGGCCGGACAAGCGAGAGCACGAAAGCCAGGGGAGAGGGAAACGCGGGATGGGCGTCGCACTACAGGTGGTCTACATCGTGCTGATGTGCTTCCTCGTCCTCCTGATCGTCCGGCTTGTCATGGACTACGTCTTCCAGTTCGCCCGTTCATGGCAACCCGGTAAGGCGATGGTGGTCGTCCTTGAGGCCACCTACACTGTCACCGATCCACCGCTCAAGCTTCTGCGGCGACTCATCCCGCCGCTGCGTCTCGGGGGCGTGGCACTCGACCTGTCCTTCTTCGTTCTGATGATCATCGTCTACATCCTGATCTCCATCGTGAGCAGCTTCGCGAGGTGATGGTGGAGGAACGAGTGGACGATACGGTCTTGCCGACTGCCGACGACTACGTAGAGGTGAAGAAGAGATGCCGCTGACCCCCGAGGACGTGCGGAACAAGCAGTTCACGACCGTCCGCCTTCGAGAAGGCTATGACGAGGACGAGGTCGATGCCTTCCTCGACGAGGTCGAAGCCGAACTGACCCGCCTGCTCCGCGAGAACGAGGACCTGCGCGCCAAGCTGGCCGCCGCGACGCGTGCCGCCGCGCAGAACCAGCAGCAGGGCATGCGCAAGCCCCCGGAGCCGCAGGATCGTCCCGTCGGTCCCGGCGCGCCGGTGCCCGCCGCCATATCCGGACCGCCGGCCCAGCAGCAGCAGCCGCAGATGGGTCCGCCGCAGCTGCCGTCCGGTGCCCCCGCGCTTCCCGCCGGCCCCATGCAGGGTGGCCCCATGCAGGGCGGGCCCATGGGCCCCGGCCCGATGCAGGGCGGCCCCATGCAGGGCGGACCGATGGGTCCCGGCCCGATGCAGGGCGGCCCCATGGGTCACCCGCAGCAGCAGATGCAGCCGCAGATGCAGCAGCCGCAGCAGGGCCCCGGTGGCGACAGTGCCGCGCGTGTCCTCTCGCTCGCCCAGCAGACCGCCGACCAGGCGATCGCCGAGGCGCGCTCCGAGGCCAACAAGATCGTCGGCGAGGCGCGCTCCCGCGCCGAGGGCCTGGAGCGGGACGCCCGCGCCAAGGCGGACGCTCTTGAGCGGGACGCGCAGGAGAAGCACCGCGTCGCGATGGGCTCCCTGGAGTCCGCCCGCGCCACGCTGGAGCGCAAGGTCGAGGACCTGCGCGGCTTCGAGCGCGAGTACCGCACGCGTCTGAAGTCCTACCTGGAGTCCCAGCTGCGTCAGCTGGAGACCCAGGCGGACGACTCGCTGGCCCCGCCGCGCACCCCGGCCACGGCCTCGCTGCCGCCGGCCCCGTCGATGGCCTCGGCGGGCGCGAGCGCGCCGTCCTACGGCGGCAACGGCGCGATGGGTGGTGCGCCGTCCATGGGCGGTGCCCCGTCCTACGGCGGCCAGCAGCAGATGTCCCCGGCCATGACCCAGCCGATGGCTCCGGTCCGGCCGCAGGCGCCCCAGCCGATGCAGCAGGCGCCGGCGCCGATGCGGGGCTTCCTGATCGACGAGGACGACAACTGAGGCGGCGGGTGCGCGTGCGCTGAGCACGTAGCCGTCGGCAGTCTCGAAGGGCCGGCCCCCCACGGGGAGCCGGCCCTTCGGCGCGCCCGGCGCCGCGCGTACCCGCGCCCTCGCTGCACGGCGCCAACCCGCCCGTGTGGGCCCGCGCCCGTGCTGGGCGGCGCCCCAGCCGCCGTGCGGGCCCGCACCCCCGCTGGGCAGCGCCCCGGCCCACCCGCCGTGTGGGCAATCGTCCCGCTGGGGCGTGGGGGTCCCCCTGCTCGAGCGAAGCCGAGAGCTTGGGGGAGGGTGGGCACACGGGACGGCGCGCTCAGCGGCGCCTCCGCGTTCCGCGCCCCGGCCCGCACCACGACTGCGGCGTCACCAGGGGTGCGGGTTCAGGCGCGGGAGCCTCGGGCGCCGGCAGGGGCGCCGTTCCGTTGTGCCCACCCGTTCCGCCCCTTGCGGAACGCCTGCCCACAACGGGGTCGGCACCGCCCCGGCGGAACGCATGCCTACAACGGCGGCCCGCAACGGGGGAAGGGCCCGGCACCGGGGTGGTGTCGGGCCCTTCCTGGGGGGCGTTACGCCTTGCGGAGGCGGAAGGTGAGGGTGAGGGCCTCGTCCTCGAAGGGCGTGCCGTACGTGTCGTCGGCCTCGCCCTGCGCGTAGTCCGTCGACAGAACCTCGTCCGCGATCAGCGACGCGTGCGCCGTCAGCGCCTCCACCGTCTCCGGCGACGCGGACGTCCACCGCAGCGCGATCCGGTCCGCCACGTCCAGGCCGCTGTTCTTGCGGGCCTCCTGGATCAGGCGGATCGCGTCACGGGCCAGGCCCGCGAGCCGGAGCTCCGGAGTGATCTCCAGGTCCAGGGCGACCGTCGCGCCCGCGTCGGAGGCCACCGACCAGCCCTCACGGGGGGTCTCCGTGATGATGATCTCCTCGGGGGTGACGGTGATCTCCTCGCCGTTCACCACGAGGGCCGCCTCACCGGACCGCAGCGCCAGCGACAGCGCCGCCGCGTCCGCCGCGGCCACCGCCTTCGCCACGTCCTGGACGCCCTTGCCGAAGCGCTTGCCGAGGGCCCGGAAGTTCGCCTTGGCGGTCGTGTCGACGAGCGAACCGCCGACCTCGGACAGGGACGCCAGGGAGGAGACGTTCAGCTCCTCCGTGATCTGGGCCTGGAGCTCCGGCGACAGCGCCGCGAAGCCCGTCGCCGCGACCAGCGCGCGGGACAGCGGCTGGCGGGTCTTCACGCCCGACTCCGCCCGCGTCGCCCGGCCCAGCTCGACCAGGCGGCGGACCAGGACCATCTGCTCCGAGAGCGTCTTGTCGACCAGGGCCGCGTCCGGCTCCGGCCAGGTCGCCAGGTGGACCGACTCCGGGGCGTCCGGCGTCACGGGGGCCACGAGGTCCTGCCAGACCCGCTCGGTGATGAACGGGGTCAGCGGGGCCATCAGGCGGGTGACCGTCTCGATGACGTCGTGCAGGGTGCGGAGCGCGGACGCGTCGCCCTGCCAGAAGCGGCGGCGCGAGCGGCGCACGTACCAATTGGACAGGTCGTCGACGAAGGCCGAGATCAGCTTGCCGGTGCGCTGGGTGTCGTACGACTCCATCGCCTCGGTCGTCTCGGCGATCAGCGTGTTCAGCTCGCTCAGGAGCCAGCGGTCGAGGACCGTGCGGTCGGCCGGCGCCGGGTCCGCCGCGCTCGGCGCCCAGCCGGACGTACGGGCGTACAGGGCCTGGAAGGCCACCGTGTTCCAGTACGTGAGGAGGGTCTTCCGCACGACCTCCTGGATCGTGCCGTGACCCACGCGCCGCGCCGCCCACGGGGAGCCGCCGGCCGCCATGAACCAGCGCACGGCGTCGGCGCCGTGCTGGTCCATCAGCGGGATGGGCTGGAGGATGTTGCCCAGGTGCTTGGACATCTTCCGGCCGTCCTCGGCGAGGATGTGGCCCAGGCAGACCACGTTCTCGTACGAGGACTTGTCGAAGACCAGCGTGCCGACCGCCATCAGCGTGTAGAACCAGCCGCGGGTCTGGTCGATCGCCTCGGAGATGAACTGCGCCGGGTAGCGGGACTCGAAGAGCTCCTTGTTCTGGTACGGGTAGCCGTACTGCGCGAACGGCATCGAGCCCGAGTCGTACCAGGCGTCGATGACCTCGGGCACGCGCGTGGCGGTCTTCGAGCAGGTGGGGCACGGGAAGGTGACCGCGTCGATGAACGGGCGGTGCGGGTCGAGCTCCGACTGGTCCGTGCCCGTCAGCTCCGTGAGCTCGGCGCGCGAGCCCACGCAGGTCAGGTGGTCGTCCTCGCAGCGCCAGATCGGCAGCGGGGTGCCCCAGTAGCGGTTCCGGGAGAGCGCCCAGTCGACGTTGTTCGTCAGCCAGTCGCCGAAGCGGCCGTGCTTGACGGAGTCCGGGAACCAGTTGGTCCTCTCGTTCTCCGCGAGCATGCGGTCCTTGACCGCGGTCGTACGGATGTACCAGGACGGCTGCGCGTAGTACAGCAGGGCCGTGTGGCAGCGCCAGCAGTGCGGGTAGCTGTGCTCGTACGCGATGTGCTTGAAGAGCAGGCCGCGCGCGTCCAGGTCGGCCGTGAGCGCCTCGTCGGCCTTCTTGAAGAAGACGCCGCCGACCAGCGGCACGTCCTCCTCGAAGGTGCCGTCGGGGCGGACCGGGTTCACGACCGGCAGGCCGTACGCCTTGCAGACCTTGAGGTCGTCCTCACCGAAGGCGGGGGACTGGTGGACCAGACCCGTACCGTCCTCGGTCGTCACGTACTCGGCGTTCACGATGTAGTGCGCCGGCTCGGGGCTGTGTCCATTGGTTCCCTCGCCGGCGCTCGGGAACTCCACCAGCTCGAAGGGGCGCTGGTAGGTCCAGCGCTCCATCTCCGCGCCCGTGAAGGACTCGCCCGTGGTCACCCAGCCCTCGCCGAGCGCCTTCTCGACCAGCGGCTGGGCGACGACTACCCGCTCGTCGCCGTCCGTGGCGACCACGTACGTCACCTCGGGGTGCGCGGCGACGGCCGTGTTGGACACCAGGGTCCACGGGGTCGTCGTCCAGACCAGGAGCGCCGCCTTGCCCGCGAGCGGGCCGGAGGTGAGCGGGAAGCGCACGTACACGGAGGGGTCGACGACCGTCTCGTAGCCCTGCGCCAGCTCGTGGTCCGAGAGGCCGGTGCCGCAGCGGGGGCACCAGGGGGCGACACGGTGGTCCTGGACCAGGAGGTCCTTGTCGAAGATCTGCTTGAGCGACCACCAGACCGACTCGATGTACGAGGGGTCCATGGTCCGGTACGCGTCGTCGAGGTCGACCCAGTAGCCCATGCGGGTCGTGAGCTCGGCGAAGGCGTCGGTGTGCCGGGTCACGGACTCGCGGCACTTCTCGTTGAACTCGGCGATGCCGTACGCCTCGATGTCCTTCTTGCCGGAGAAGCCGAGCTCCTTCTCGACGGCGAGCTCGACCGGCAGGCCGTGGCAGTCCCAGCCGGCCTTGCGGGCCACGTGGTAGCCGCGCATGGTCCGGAAGCGGGGGAACACGTCCTTGAAGACGCGGGCCTCGATGTGGTGGGCGCCGGGCATGCCGTTGGCGGTGGGCGGGCCCTCGTAGAACACCCACTCGGGGCGTCCCTCGGACTGCTCCAGGGTCTTCGCGAAGACCTTGCTCTCGCGCCAGAAATCGAGCACGTCGTGCTCCAGCGCGGGCAGGTCGACCTGGGCGGGCACCTGGCGGTACTGCGACATCGATCTTCCTCCGGCGGACGGTTCTCTTCCGTCGGAGGGACGAGAGCGCTGCTCCCGCGGTACCACCCTCCTTGGCCCCGGACGTGATCGCCCTGAGCCCCCTCATTGGGGTCGCGACGCCGGTTCTAGTCACCGCCCTGTCGTGCGGCTTTCTTCCGACGGCTCCGGGGTGATGCTTCACATCGGGCTCGCCCCCGGGCTCTCACCGTCCCCGGGTCGCTCATGGCTGCTTGCGACGCTACTCGTCCCCATCCAAGCCTTTCGCTGTGGCCAGTGTAAGGGCCCGGAGGGGAGGCGGCAGACCGGTTTTTCCGTGACCCGAATGGCCATACGGCCGGGAATCGACTTCCCGTACGGCCATGTGGGGGAGGCGCGGGACGGATAACCGGGCGGGGAGCTGGGCACAACGGAGGCAGGCCCGCCCTGTGGGGAGCGGGGGCGGGTGGGAACGGCGGCGTGCCCCGTTGCCGCGGGCCTTGGGCCGATTTATCGTCCCAGCACGATTCGCGAGCAAGATCACAAAATGTGAAGGGGCCGCGACATGGTGGCGAAGAAGACCGCCGCGAAGAAGACCTCGGTCGCCGGTTCCGCCGGTGCGACCGGGGTCGCCGAGGACGTGGCCGCCAAGGACGTGGCCGGCAAGAAGTCGACGGTCGACGGGAAACCGGTCGCGAAGAAGACGCCGGCCAGGAAGACGGTCACGAAGAAGACGGCCGCGAAGAAGCCGGTGGCGAAGAAGTCGGTGGCGAAGAAGGCCGCGGCCCGGAGGACGGTCGCCGCGGACACGTCCCCGAAGGACACCGGCCCCAAGGACGCGGCACCCGGGGACGCGGCCCCCAAGGACGCCGTCGCGAAGGAGGCCGGGGCGGTGGAGTCCGTCGGTGAGGCCTCCGGCGGCGACGGCACCGACCCGAAGACGCCCGCCAAGAAGGCCGTGGCGAAGAAGGCGGCCGCCAGGAAGGCGCCCGCCGCGAAGAAGCAGACAGGAGCCAGGACGGTGGCAGCGAAGAAGACCGCGGGTGGCGTCAGGACCGTCGGCGACGAGGCGGCGGTGCCCCCGGCGCGGGCCGGTGAGCTCGCGGTGCGTCCCGGCGAGGACCCGTGGACGCCGGAGGAGGTCGCCGAGGCCCGCAGCGGGCTCCAGGCGGAGGTGCTGCGGCTCCGCAGCGAGCTCGTCCACTCCCAGGAGGAGCTGACCGGTCTGATGCGGGACTCCGGCGACGGCGCCGGGGACGACCAGGCCGACACCGGCACCAAGAACATCACGCGCGAGCACGAGCTGGCCCTCGCGGCGAACGCCCGGGAGATGCTGGAGCAGACCGAGCACGCCCTGGAGCGGCTCGACGCGGGCACGTACGGGCTCTGCGAGGTGTGCGGCAAGCCGATCGGCAAGGCGCGGATGCAGGCCTTCCCGCGGGCCACGCTCTGCGTCGAGGACAAACAGCGACAGGAGCGGCGCGGCTGACGATCTCGGCTGCCGGTCTCGTACGCCTGTGCCGTACCCTCGGTGCACGGTCAGGCATCGAGGTCGAGGGACTCACTCACGTGGCAGAGGCGGAGCGCATCATCGGTACGCCGGATTCAGCAGGGGGCGACGAGACGGCCGCCCCCGACGACGGCACGGCGGCCCCCGACGGCACGGCCGCTCCCGAGGAGCGGCCTAAGGGCAGGCGCCGGATCGCCGCCCTCTTCGTCGTGGCCGTGCTCGCCTATCTGCTCGACCTCGGCAGCAAGATGCTGGTGGTCGCCAAGCTGGAGGGCCACGAGCCGATCCGGCTGATCGGCGACGTCCTGCGGCTCGACGCGATCCGGAACCCGGGCGCGGCCTTCGGCATGGGCGAGGCCTTCACGATCATCTTCACCTGCATCGCCGCCACCGTGATCGTCGTGATCATCCGGCTGGCCCGGAAGCTCTACAGCCTGCCCTGGGCGATCGCGCTCGGTCTGCTGCTCGGCGGTGCGCTGGGCAACCTCACGGACCGGATCTTCCGCTCGCCCGGCGTCTTCGAGGGCGCGGTCGTGGACTTCATCGCCCCCGCGCACTTCGCCGTCTTCAACCTCGCCGACTCGGCGATCGTCTGCGGCGGCATCCTGATCGTCCTGCTGTCCTTCCGGGGCCTGGACCCGGACGGCACCGTCCACAAGGACTGAGCACCCAGGACCGAGCACTCCCGGCACAAGGCATACTCGACGGGTGAGCACGAGTCCCGAGATCCGCACCCTGCCCGTTCCCGATGGCCTGGAGGGCGAGCGCGTCGACGCCGCCATCGCCCGTATGTTCGGGTTCTCCCGTACGAAGGCGGCCGAGCTGGCCGCCGCAGGGAAGGTCCAGATCGACGGCTCCGTCGTCGGCAAGTCCGAGCGGGTCAGCGGCGGCGCGTGGCTCGAGGTCGAGATGCCGGGCGCGGCCGCGCCCGTGCAGATCGTCGCCGAGCCCGTCGAGGGCATGGAGATCATCCACGACGACGACGACATCGTCGTGATCATGAAGCCGGTCGGCGTCGCCGCGCACCCCAGCCCCGGCTGGACCGGCACCACGGTCATCGGCGGCCTCGCCGCCGCCGGGTACCGCATCTCCACCTCCGGCGCCGCCGAGCGCCAGGGCATCGTGCACCGCCTCGACGTCGGCACCTCCGGCCTGATGGTGGTCGCCAAGTCGGAGTACGCGTACACCTCGCTCAAGCGCCAGTTCAAGGAGCGCGTGGTCGACAAGCGCTACAACGCGCTGGTCCAGGGCCACCCGGACCCGATGAGCGGCACCATCGACGCGCCGATCGGCCGGCACCCGAACCACGATTACAAGTGGGCGGTCACAGCCGACGGCAAGCCCTCCGTCACGCACTACGACCTCATCGAGGCGTACCGGTCGGCCTCGCTGCTCGACATCAAGCTGGAGACGGGCCGCACCCACCAGATCCGGGTGCACATGTCCGCCCACCGCCACCCCTGCGTCGGCGACCTCACCTACGGCGCCGACCCGACGCTCGCCAAGCGCCTCGGCCTGACCCGGCAGTGGCTGCACGCCGTCCGCCTCGGCTTCGAGCACCCGGGCGACGGGTCCTGGGTGGAGTTCTCCAGCACCTACCCCGAGGACCTGCAGAAGGCCCTCGACCGGATCGCCTCGGAGAGCCAGTGAGCGCCGCGTACACCGTCCGTGAGGCGGTCGCCGAGGGGGACAGGGAGGCCTGCTTCGCGGTGCGCCGCGAGGTCTTCGTCGAGGAGCAGGGCGTTCCGCGGGAGCTGGAGTACGACACGTACGACGCGACCGCCGCGCACGTCCTCGCGCTGGGCGCGGACGGACGGCCGCTGGGCACCGGGCGCCTGCTGCACGGGGCGGACGCGACCGGCAAGACCGGCGCCGACGCCTCCGTGGGCTCCCTCGGGCGGCTCGCGGTGACCAAGGCCGCCCGCGGTCTCGGGGTCGGCGCGGCGCTCGTGCGGGCCATCGAGGACGTCGCGCGGGAGCGCGGTCTGAGCGCCGTCGACCTGCACGCGCAGACCCACGCGCTCGGTTTCTACGAGCGGCTCGGGTACGTGGCGTACGGCCCCGAGTTCCCGGACGCGGGGATGCCGCACCGGGCGATGCGAAAGGCCCTGGAGGCGCAGGTCCGCCGGGTCGTGGGCTGAGCGCCGTACGTGATTCCCGGCGTGGCTCGGGCAATCGCCGTCAAAACGGACGTACGTGACAGGGTGGGGCCGTGGATCAATTGGCCCTGCTCTTCCTGCTGCTCCTCGGCGCCCTGCTCACCGTGCCCCTCGGCGACCGGCTCGGGCTGCCCGCGCCCGTCCTGATGACCCTCATCGGGATCGTGCTGGCCTTCCTGCCCTTCGTGCCGAACGTCGACATCCCGCCGGAGTTCATCCTCCCGCTGGTGCTGCCGCCGTTGCTCTACGCCTCGGTGCAGCGGACCTCCTGGCGGCAGTTCGCGGCCAACAGGCGGCCGATCTTCCTGCTCGCGGTCGCCCTGGTCTTCGTCACCACGGCGGCGGTCGGCGCGGTCGCGCACTCGCTCGTGCCGGGCCTTCCGCTGGCCGCCGCGCTGGCGCTCGGCGCGCTCGTCGCGCCGCCGGACCCGGTCGCCGCGACCGCCGTGGCCGGCTCGCTCGGGCTGCCCCGCCGGCTCGTGTCGATCCTGGAGGGCGAGGGGCTCTTCAACGACGTCACCGCGATCGTCTTCTACCACGTGGCGATCGCCGCCGTCGTCAGCGGCTCCTTCTCCTGGCCGGAGGCGCTCGGCGAGTTCGTGCTGTCGGCCGTCGTCGCCGTCATCGTCGGCCTGGCGCTCGGCTGGCTCTCCAACAAGCTCATCGGGCTCCTCGGCGACGCCACCCTGCAGACCGGCCTGACCCTCCTCGTCCCCTTCGTGAGTTACGTGATCGCCGAGGAGCTGCACGGCTCCGGCGTCCTCGCCGTCCTGGTCACCGCGCTCTTCCTGGCCGAGCACGCGGCCGACGCCGACGACGTGATGGGCCGGCTCGCCGGGCAGACCTTCTGGCAGATCGTCGACACCCTCGTGACCGGCATCGCCTTCGGCCTCATCGGCCTGGAGCTCGTCCATGTCTTCGGCGTCGCCGAGGGCCGCGGCTGGGAGATGCTCGGCTGGGGCGCCGCCGTGGTCGGCGTGGTCGTCGGCGTCCGTCTGCTGTGGCTGCTGCCCGCCACCTGGCTCGCGAAGAAGCTGCACACGCTCCGGGACGTCGACGAGGAGATCCCGATGAGCTGGCGGGAGACCGTCGTGATGTGGTGGGCGGGGATGCGCGGGGTGGCCTCGGTCGCACTTGCCCTCGCCATCCCGTTCCGCACCGACGACGGCTCGCCCTTCCCCGGCCGCGACGAGATCGTCTTCATCGCCTTCTGCGTGATCATCGCCACTCTCGTCTTCCAGGGCCTCACGCTGCCCTGGCTGGTCAAGCGGCTCGGGGTGCGGGCGGACACGGACGCCGAGCGTGCCCTGGAGCGGGAGCTCGCGATCCGGGCCGCGAAGGCCGCCAAGCGCAGGCTCAAGGAGATCGAGGAGGTCGAGGAGCTGCCCGAGGAGGTGCAGGAGCGGCTGCTGCGCGGGGCGTACGACATCGGGGCGCGGATCAGCCCGGACATCGTGGACGACGAGCGGCGGGCCGCCTTCATGGAGCGGACGAAGCGGTTCAAGGCCGTGCAGCGGATCCAGCGGGAGCTGATGTCGGCCGCCCGGCACGAGGTCCTCGCGGCGCGCAGCGAGCCGGGCGCGGACCCCGAGGTGGTGGACCGGGTGCTGCGCCACCTGGACGTGCGCAGCATGCGCTGACGCCTCAAGGGCCTGCCCGGCGCTGTCGGCGGCGGGTGGCAGGATGGGGCGCATGGACATCATGCTCTTCCACTCGGCCTACGGGCTGACCCCTTCCGTCGAGGCGGCCGCCGAGCGGCTCCGGGCCGCCGGCCACCAGGTCTGGACTCCGGACCTCTACGACGGGCGGACGGTCGGGACCGTCGAGGAGGGCGTGGTCCTCCGCGACGAGATCGGCAAGGACGAGCTGCTCAAGCGGGCGGTCCTGGCCGCCGCCCCGTACTCCGAGCGCGGCCTGGTCTACATGGGCCTCTCCCTCGGGGCCTCGATCGCGCAGACCCTGGCGCTCGGCGACGAGAAGGCGCGCGGGCTGCTGCTGCTCCACGGCACTTCGGACATCGCGGAGTCGGCCGCGGTGGACGAGCTGCCGGTGCAGCTGCACGTGGCGGAGCCGGACCCCTTCGAGACGGACGACTGGCTGTCCTCCTGGTACCTCCAGATGCGCAAGGCCGGGGCGGACGTGGAGATCTACCGCTACCGGGGCGCGGGTCACATCTACACGGACCCGGAGCTGCCGGACTACGACGCGGAGGCGGCGGAGCGGACCTGGTCGGTCGCGCTGTCCTTCATCGACAGCCTGTAGGGCGCACAGGGGTGTGGCCCCCGGGGAGTTCCCCGGGGGCCACAGCCTTTCGTGCGCGGACGGGCCGTCAGGCGCGGTACGCGGTCCAGGCGTCGTTCATCCGGGTCACCTGACCGGCGGTGAACTGGTACATGCAGGAGTCGTACGTGTAGTCCATGAAGTTGTGGATCGGGTCCACGCCGGCCTTGGAGGCGCAGGAGTCACGGCCGGTCGGGCACTCGTACGCCGGGCTCTTCTCGGCCGGGGTGTCGGCCACGTAGTCGCCGTTGCCGGTGCAGCCGCCCTGGAAGGTGTGGTAGAGGCCCATCCAGTGGCCGACCTCGTGGGTGGCGGTGTCGCCCTCGTCGTAGTTGGCGGCGGAGCCGCCCGGGAGGGAGGCGTCGAGGATGACGACGCCGTCCATCTTCGGGCTGGAGTTGTACGAGGACGGGAAGGTCGCCCAGCCGAGGAGGCCGCCGCCGAGCTTGGCGGTGTAGACGTTCAGGGCGTTCGCGCCGCCCTTGCGCAGGGTGTTCTTCATGTCCTTCTCGGCCTGCGAGCCGGAGGACAGGTTGTACCAGGTGGCGTTGTCCGTGTAGTCGGTCGCGGCCAGCGAGAACTGGAAGCCGGTGTTCACGTTGCCGGTGCCCTGGCCGGCGTACGCGGCGTTGAGGACGGCCATCTGGTTGCTGATGTCCGTGGCGCTGAGCTTGCCCGTCGTGCCGCTGTGGATCACGTGGAAGTAGACGGGGATGGTGGCCCCGGCGGCGACGGAGGTGGCGCCCACGCGGCCCGAGTTCCGGGCGGCGGCGACCTTCTTCTTCAGGTCCTCGTCCATGGCCTTGGCCTGCGCGGCGGTGACGTCGTTGGGCTCGGCCTTGGTGGCCTCGCCCTTCGCCTTGCGGGCGCCGGACAGGGCGGTGGTGCCGTCTGCGCACTTCTCGGCCGAGGCCAGCGTCGTGGTCGACGGGGTGGCCGCCGGGGCGGACAGCGGGGCCAGGGCCAGGGTTCCGGCCATCACGGCGGTGCCGAGCATACGACGTGACGTACGCGGCGATATACGGACAAGAGCACGCACGGGTGACTCCTCGCGGGGGGTGGTGGGAGGAACTTCCTCGCCACGCCGGGGAGATTACGCGTCCATGTCACGCGCCGTTGAGAAGTGATCAGGCCCAATCATTCATGGGGCAATTCGGGTCATCAGGAAGAAGAACTTGCGCCGCTTCCGGAGTTTGAGACGCCGACGTAACAAGCGGGGTGACGGAGGCGGGTGGTGTGTCCGGATTCGATCGCCCGAACCCACCACCCGCCGTAGCGATGTGATCTCCCGTTAACAGAAGAGATCATGGCTGAAAATCGCCGTTGAGGGACGGTTACAGCACCGGCTGGTACACCCGCTCGACACGCTGCGTTCCGTTCAGCGTCCGATAAGAGCGCGCCCAGGCCGTCGTCGCGGCCGGGTCCCGCTTGTCGGAGACCGTGTAGTAGTCCATCTGCGAGTGCTCGGCCGTCACGTCGAGCACGCCGTAGCCGTGGTGGTCCATGTCCACCCACTTCACATGGCGGTTGGCGGCCTTCACGGCGCCCGCGGCCACCACCGAGAGCGTGCCCGGCGCCACGTGCAGCAGGTCGTCCAGGTTGTCCGAGGTCACCGAGGTGACCACGAACTCGGTCGCCGCCGAGGCCGAGAGCGGATACGTCGCGGCCTTCACCGGCACGTCGTTGGCCCAGGCCATGTGGATGTCGCCGGTCAGGAAGACCGTGTTCCGGATCGCCCGCGCGGTCAGGTGCGCGAGCAGCTCCTTGCGGTCGTCCGTGTAGCCGTCCCACTGGTCCACGTTGACCGCGATGCCCTCCGCCGGCAGGCCCAGCAACTCGGCCAGCGGCTTCAGGAGGTAGGCCGGCAGGGAGCCGAAGGCGACCGGCGAGATCATCACCGAGGTGCCGACCAGCTGCCAGGTCGCGTCCGAACCGGCGAGCCCGGCCTTCAGCCAGTCCAGCTGCGCGCGGCCCGTGATGCTCCGCTCGGGGTCGTCGACCGTGCCGCTGCCCGTCTTCGCCTGCGCCGACCGGAACGAACGCAGGTCCAGCAGATGCAGATCGGCCAGCTTGCCGAAGCGCAGCCGCCGGAAGACCGTGCCCTCCGTGGAGGTGCGGACCGGCATCCACTCGAAGTACGCCTGCTTCGCGGCGGCCACCCGGGCCGCCCACTCGCCCTCGGCGCCCGGGGTGTGGTTCTCGGCCCCGCCCGACCAGGCGTCGTTGGCGAACTCGTGGTCGTCCCAGATCGCGATGACCGGGTGCGCCGCGTGCAGCGCCTGGAGGTCGGCGTCCGTCTTGTACTTCCCGTGCCGGGTCCGGTAGTCGGCGAGGGAGACGATCTCGTGGCGCGGTTCGTGCTGCCGCACGACGTACTTCGCCTCGGGGTAGGCGCCGGTGGCGTACTCGTACAGGTAGTCGCCGAGGTGGAGGACCGCGTCCAGGTCCGTGCGGGACGCGAGGTGGCGGTACGCGGAGAAGTGGCCGGACTCCCAGTTCGCGCAGGAGACCACGCCGAAGCGGACCCCGGGCGCGGCGGCGTCGGCGGCCGGCGCGGTGCGGGTGCGGGCGGCGGGGGAGACGGTCTCGCCCACGGTGAAGCGGAACCAGTAGGCGGTGGCCGGGCGCAGGCCCCGGACGTCGGCCTTCACCGTGTGGTCGGATGCGGCGCTCGCCGTGGTGGTGCCGGAGGCGACGACCCGGGCGAAGGAGCGGTCCTCGGCGAGCTCCCAGCCGACCTGGACGTCGGGTCCGAGGCTGGAGCCGGGCACGGCCTCGGGGGTGGGGGTGACGCGCGTCCAGAGCAGGACGCCGTCGGGCAGCGGGTCGCCGGAGGCGACGCCGTGGAGGAAGGCGGGTGCCCCGGAGTCCGCGAGCGCCGGGGAGGCCGCGCCGAACACGGCGGGCGTGACGACGGCGGTGACGGCGGCGGCCTTGACGACGGCGCGCCGCGTGGGGGCAGAGGATATGAAACGACTGGTCACGGGCAGTCAGATTACTGACGGGTAGGCCCTGGGGGCAGGTGAAATCCGGAAGTTCGCCGACTCGTCGCCCCCCGGACGCCTGAGCCGGGTACACCTCGGCCTCCGGACCGAGCGGGTCCGGGTACACCTCGGCCCCGGACCGAGCGGGTCCGGGGCCATGGCGGTTGCTGCCTGGTGCGGCGTCAGGCCTTGAGGGCCGCGTCGATCGCCGTGGTGAACTGGGCCACCGTCATCGGCGGGTCCTCCGTGCCCTGGACCGTGACGGCCTTGCCGTCCATCTTCAGGGTCGGCGTGCCCTGCACCCCGCTCGCGTCGAAGGCCTTCGACATCTTCATCGCCCACGCGTCGAAGGTGCCGCCCTCGACGTTCTTCCGGAACTCGGCGTCGCCCTTGAGGGCCGGGACCGAGTCCGCCACCTCCAGGAGGTAGGAGTCCTTGGCGAACTTGTCGTCCCTCTCCTCCGGGTGGAACTTCGCGGAGTAGAGGGCCGCCTTGTACTTCAGGAAGGCCTCCGGGCTCACGTTCAGCGCGGCGCCGAGCGCCGAGAGGGCGTTCCTCGAGCCCTCGCCCGGGATGCCGTTGTCGATGAAGGTCGCGCCCACGTACTTGATCTTGTACTTGCCGGCCTCGACGTCCTTCTCGACCGTGGGGCCCACCGCCTGTTCGAACTTCGCGCAGACCGGGCAGCGCGAGTCCTCGTACAGCTCGAGGGTCTTCTTCGCGGAGTCCTTGCCGATGACGACGGTCGTGCCGTTCGTGCCCGTGGTGTTCTTCGGCGCCGTCACAGTCTTCGCGTCGGCCGCCGCCTCCCACTGGCCGGGCTTGTTCGACTGGACGACCGCGTAGCCGATGCCGCCGGCGGCGGCCAGGACGGCCACGGCCGAGACGCCGACGATCAGCTGCCGGCGCGCCCGGTCCTTCTTCGCCTGGCGCTCGCGCTCCTCGCGCAGTCGCTCGCGGGCGGCGGCCTTGTTGGCGTGGTTGTTGCGTGCACTCATGATCGTGTTCTCCGTGAAAGGTGGGGAAGGGCAGGGGGAGGCGCGGGGCCCGCTCAGACGAGAGCGAGCACCGGACGCGGCGGCCCCCGCCGCCCGACGGAGTGCACGAGGAGCCGGGCACGGGAGGACCGGGGCCGCCCGGCGGGCCGGCCGGCCCGCAGCGGCGCCGGACCGGAGGCCCGGAAGAAGGCCGCCACGAGCAGCAGCGGCCGGAACGCGAAGGCCTCCACCGCGCGGAGCAGCCGGGCGAGCGCCCGCTCCCCGCCGCGCAGCCAGCAGGCCGCCGAGAGCCCCACGCCCACATGGGCCAGGAGCAGCAGCCACGGCAGCGCCGGGTCGGGGGCGTCGAGCAGCGCAGCCGCGCCCCCGCCCTCGGGGGTCGCCACCCCGGGCAGCGGTGTGCCCACGGCGCCGCCGCAGAACACGTCCACGCCCACCGCGCGCAGCGAACCGGCGACCGGGCCGCCGGCGGGGCCGTAACAGACCGCCTGCCCGCTGGTGAAGAGGGTGTCGGCGGCCAGCTCCAGGGGGACGAGGAGCCCGGCGATCGGGCCGAGGCCGCGCTCACGGCCGGCCAGCGCGTACGCCACGGCGAAGACGCCGACCGCGACCGGGACGACCGTCCCCAGCGGCAGCGGCACGCGGGAGAGCAGCACGTGGGACGCCACGGACAGCGTCACGACCAGTGTCGTGAAGAACGCCGCCCGCAGCGTCCTCAGCTGCGTCCCTGCCATGTCCATCGTCGTGGAGTGTCCCATGCCCGCGCGTAAGACGGCCCTAAGCGCAGTCTGTGGACCCGCCCTACAGGCCCGGGATCCGGCCGTTGCGGAAGAGGTCCACGAAGATCTGGTGGTCCGCCCGCGCCCGCGCGCCGTAGGCGTGCGCGAAGTCGACCAGGAGCTCGGCGAAGCCCTCCTCGTCGGCGGCGATCGCCGCGTCGATGGCCCGCTCCGTCGAGAACGGCACCAGGGAGTGGCCGCTGGAGTCGTCCGCCGCCGCGTGCATCGTGGCCGTCGCCCGGCCCAGGTCGGCGACGGTGGCCGCGATGTCCTGCGGGTCGTCGATGTCCGACCAGTCCAGGTCCACCGCGTACGGCGACACCTCGGCGACCAGCTGGCCCGACCCGTCCAGCTCCGTCCAGCCCAGCCACGGGTCGGCGTGCGCCTGGAGCGCCCGCTGCGAGATCACGGTGCGATGGCCCTCGTGCTGGAAGTACTCCCGTACCGCCGCGTCCGTGACGTGCCGCGAGACCGCCGGGGTCTGCGCCTGCTTGAGGTAGATCACGACGTCGTTCTCCAGGGCGTCGCTGTTGCCCTCCAGGAGGATGTTGTACGAGGGGAGGCCGGCCGAGCCGATGCCGATCCCGCGCCGCCCGACGACGTCCTTCACCCGGTACGAGTCGGGGCGGGCCAGGCTCGACTCCGGCAGGGTCTCCAGGTAGCCGTCGAAGGCCGCGAGCACCTTGTACCGGGTGGCCGCGTCCAGCTCGATCGAGCCGCCGCCCGCCGAGAAGCGGCGCTCGAACTCGCGGATCTCGGTCATCGAGTCGAGCAGTCCGAAGCGGGTCAGCGCCCGGGCCTCGCGCAGCGCGCCGAGCAGCGCCCCGTCGGCGGTCTCCAGGGTGAAGCCGGGGACGTCGTCGCTCTTGGCGCCGGCCGCGAGGACGTGGATCCGCTCCCGGTACGCGGCCGCGTAGATCCGGACGAGCTCGGTGATCTGCTCGTCGCTGAGCGCCTTGGCGTAGCCGATCAGCGCGAGCGAGGCGGACAGCCTCTTGAGGTCCCAGGTGAAGGGGCCCACGTAGGCCTCGTCGAAGTCGTTGACGTTGAAGACGAGCCGGCCGTTGGCGTCCATGTACGTGCCGAAGTTCTCGGCGTGGAGGTCGCCGTGGATCCAGACCCGGCCGGTCTGCTCGTCCAGGTACGGGCCGCCGAGCGCCTCCTGCTCCAGGTCCGCGTAGAACAGGCACGCCGTGCCCCGGTAGAAGGCGAAGGCGGAGCCGGCCATCTTCCGGAACTTGACGCGGAAGGCCGCCGGGTCGGCGGCGAGGAGCTCGCCGAAGGCGGTGTCGAAGACGGTGAGGATGTGCTCACCGCGCTCGGCTGCGGTGGGCTGCGGGACCGACATCGAGGGTGCCTCCTGGTGCAAGACTGCTCATGACAAATGGGACAGGTGTTCCCGGTCCTCCAACGCGCGACCGTACCCCCGAGTGCCCGCCCGTCGCCCGACCACCACCCCTCATCGAGGGGCTTCGCCCCGCAGTGTTGCATTCCAGCCGTTGTCAGTCGGCCGACGTAGACTTCCACGCTGTCCCCCCAGACTGTCCGCAGCCTGTCGCCCAGCGTTTTCCGGAGGCCTCCCGCCGTGACCAAGCCGCCCTTCACGCACCTCCACGTCCACACCCAGTACTCGCTGCTGGACGGTGCCGCGCGGCTGAAGGACATGTTCAACGCGTGCAACGAGATGGGCATGACCCATATCGCCATGTCCGACCACGGCAACCTGCACGGGGCGTACGACTTCTTCCACACCGCGAAGAAGGCCGGGGTCACGCCGATCATCGGCATCGAGGCGTACGTGGCGCCCGAGTCCCGGCGCAACAAGCGGAAGATCCAGTGGGGCCAGCCCCACCAGAAGCGGGACGACGTCTCCGGTTCCGGCGGTTACACCCACAAGACGATCTGGGCGGCGAACTCCACCGGACTCCACAACCTCTTCAAGCTGTCCTCCGACGCGTACGCCGAGGGCTGGCTGCAGAAGTGGCCCCGGATGGACAAGGAGACCATCTCCCAGTGGTCCGAGGGCCTGATCGCCTCCACCGGCTGCCCCTCCGGCGAGCTGCAGACCCGGCTGCGCCTCGGCCAGTTCGACGAGGCCCTGAAGTCCGCCTCCGAGTACCAGGACATCTTCGGCAAGGACCGGTACTTCCTGGAGCTGATGGACCACGGCATCGAGATCGAGCACCGGGTCCGCGACGGGCTCCTGGAGATCGGCAAGAAGCTCGGCATCCCGCCGCTGGTCACGAACGACTCGCACTACACGTACGCGCACGAGGCCGGCGCGCACGACGCCCTGCTCTGCATCCAGACCGGCAAGAACCTCTCGGACCCGGACCGCTTCAAGTTCGACGGCACCGGCTACTACCTGAAGTCCACGGACGAGATGTACGCCGTCGACTCCTCGGACGCCTGGCAGGAGGGCTGCCGCAACACGCTGCTCGTCGCGGAGCAGATCGACACCAGCGGCATGTTCGAGGCCAAGAACCTCATGCCGAAGTTCGACATCCCCGAGGGCTACACCGAGGTCACCTGGTTCCGCGAGGAGACCATGCGGGGCATGCACCGCCGCTTCCCCGGGGGCATCCCCGAGGACCGCCTCAAGCAGGCCGAGTACGAGATGGACACCATCATCTCGATGGGCTTCCCCGGCTACTTCCTCGTCGTCGCCGACTTCATCATGTGGGCGAAGAAGCAGGGCATCGCCGTGGGCCCCGGCCGAGGCTCCGCGGCCGGCTCGATCGTCGCGTACGCCATGGGCATCACCGACCTCGACCCGATCCCGCACGGTCTGATCTTCGAGCGCTTCCTCAACCCCGAGCGCATCTCGATGCCCGATGTCGACATCGACTTCGACGAGCGTCGGCGCGTCGAGGTGATCCGGTACGTGACCGAGAAGTACGGCGCCGACAAGGTCGCCATGATCGGCACGTACGGAAAGATCAAGGCGAAGAACGCCATCAAGGACTCCGCGCGCGTCCTCGGCTACCCCTACGCCATGGGTGACCGGCTCACCAAGGCCATGCCCGCCGACGTCCTCGGCAAGGGCATCGACCTCAACGGCATCACCGACCCCTCGCACCCCCGCTACAGCGAGGCCGGCGAGATCCGCGCGATGTACGAGAACGAGCCGGACGTCAAGAAGGTCATCGACACCGCCCGCGGCGTCGAGGGCCTGGTCCGCCAGATGGGCGTGCACGCCGCCGGCGTGATCATGTCCAGCGAGCCGATCGTCGACCACGCCCCGATCTGGGTCAGGCACACCGACGGCGTCACCATCACGCAGTGGGACTACCCGCAGTGCGAGTCGCTCGGCCTGCTGAAGATGGACTTCCTCGGCCTGCGCAACCTGACGATCATGGACGACGCCGTCAAGATGGTGAAGTCCAACAAGGGGATCGACATCGATCTCCTGGCGCTGCCGCTCGACGACCAGAAGACCTTCGAACTGCTCCAGCGCGGTGACACCCTCGGCGTCTTCCAGTTCGACGGCGGCCCCATGCGCTCGCTGCTCCGGCTGATGAAGCCCGACAACTTCGAAGACATCTCCGCCGTGTCCGCCCTGTACCGGCCGGGCCCGATGGGCATGAACTCGCACACGAACTACGCCCTGCGCAAGAACGGCCAGCAGGAGATCACCCCGATCCACCCCGAGCTGGAGAAGCCGCTCGAAGAGGTGCTCGCGGTCACCTACGGCCTCATCGTGTACCAGGAGCAGGTGCAGAAGGCCGCCCAGATCATCGCCGGCTACTCGCTCGGCGAGGCCGACATCCTCCGCCGCGTCATGGGCAAGAAGAAGCCCGAGGAGCTGGCGAAGAACTTCACCATCTTCCAGGCCGGCGCCAAGAAGAACGGCTACAGCGACGAGGCCATCCAGGCCCTCTGGGACGTCCTGGTCCCCTTCGCCGGCTACGCCTTCAACAAGGCGCACTCCGCCGCGTACGGCCTGGTCTCCTACTGGACCGCCTACCTCAAGGCCAACCACCCCGCCGAGTACATGGCGGGACTCCTCACCTCGGTCAAGGACGACAAGGACAAGTCCGCGGTCTACCTGAACGAGTGCCGCCGCATGGGCATCAAGGTCCTGCCGCCCAACGTGAACGAGTCCGAGTCGAACTTCGCCGCCCAGGGCGACGACGTGATCCTCTTCGGCCTCTCCGCCATCCGGAACGTCGGCACCAACGTCGTCGAGTCGATCATCAAATCGCGCAAGGCGAAGGGGAAGTACTCCTCCTTCCCCGACTTCCTCGACAAGGTCGAGGCCGTCGTCTGCAACAAGCGGACCGTCGAGTCGCTGATCAAGGCCGGCGCCTTCGACGAGATGGGCCACACCCGCAAGGGCCTGGTCGCCCACCACGAACCCATGATCGACAACGTGGTGGCGGTCAAGCGCAAGGAGGCCGAGGGGCAGTTCGACCTCTTCGGCGGGATGGGTGACGAGGCGAGCGACGAGCCCGGCTTCGGTCTGGACGTCGAGTTCTCCGACGTCGAGTGGGAGAAGTCGTACCTGCTCGCCCAGGAGCGCGAGATGCTCGGCCTCTACGTCTCCGACCACCCGCTCTTCGGTATCGAGCACGTCCTGTCCGACAAGACGGACGCGGCGATCTCCCAGCTGACCGGCGGCGAGCACGGGGACGGCGCGGTCGTCACCATCGGCGGCATCATCTCCGGCCTCCAGCGGAAGATGACCAAGCAGGGCAACGCCTGGGCGATCGCCACCGTCGAGGACCTGGCCGGCTCCATCGAGTGCATGTTCTTCCCGGCCACGTACCAGCTGGTCTCCACCCAGCTCGTCGAGGACACGGTCGTCTTCGTCAAGGGCCGCCTCGACAAGCGCGAGGACGTGCCCCGCCTCGTCGCCATGGAACTGATGGTCCCCGACCTGTCGAACGCCGGGACCAACGCGCCCGTCGTCCTCACCATCCCGACGGTGAAGGTGACCCCGCCGATGGTCAGCAGGCTCGGCGAGATCCTCAAGCACCACAAGGGCAACACCGAGGTGCGGATCAAGCTCCAGGGCCCCCGGAAGACCACCGTGCTCCGGCTCGACCGGCACCGGGTCCAGCCCGATCCGGCGCTCTTCGGCGACCTGAAGGTACTGCTCGGCCCCTCCTGCCTGGCCGGCTAGCCACCCCGCTCACCCCCATGCGCAAGGGGCGCGCCCGTCGTCACGGGCGCGCCCCTTTGCCGTCAGCCGCGTCAGTTGTGGCCGAAACGCTTCTGACGGCCCTTGCGGGCCATGTCACCCGGAGTGACCTGGCTCGCGCGCTGCTCGGCCTGCGACTCCATCGACGACTGCTGCGCCTGCTGGGCGCCGCGCTCGGCCGGCGACTGCTGCTTCTGACTGCGGTTCTGGTTGCGGTTCTTGGCCATGGGGTTTCCTCCTCAAAGGGACCTAGGGGCCAGGGCCGCTGTCAGACTCACACACGGTACGAACCGCCGCATGTTGGATCATTACGGAGCGTAGGGGCCGGGCGGACGTGATACTCGCCACGCCGATGATCCAGTTCCGGACGTCAACCACCTGGCCGTCGGGCAGACTCGAAGGAACCCGAAGCACCCTTTCGAACCCGAGGCTCCCGAAAGAGGGTGGAACACGTGGACCGCTGCGTCGTCCTGGTGGACGCCGGCTACCTGCTGGGCGCCGCCGCCAGTCTCCTCGCCGGGGAACCGGCCCGCTCCAGGATCACCGTCGACCACGCCGGTCTCATCCAGCAGCTGCGGCAGCGCGCCGAGGCCGAGACCGCGCTGCCCCTCCTGCGGATCTACTGGTTCGACGGCGCGCCCGACCGGGTGCCCCAGCCCGAGCACCGCAGACTCCGCGTGATGCCCCGGGTGACGGTCCGCCTCGGTGCTCTGACCAGGAGCGAGGGGCGCTGGGCGCAGAAGGGCGTCGACGCGGCCATGCACACCGAGCTGACCGAGCTCGCGAGGAACCGGGCCTGCTCCGACATCGTGCTCGTCACCGGCGACGGCGATCTGCTGCCCGGCCTGATGTCCGCCAAGGAGCACGGCGTCGCCGTCCACCTGTGGGCCGTCCAGGCCGCCGACGGCGACTACAACCAGTCCGAGGACCTCGTCGCCGAGGCCGACGAACGGCGGGTCCTCGACCGGGCCTGGATCACCCGCGCCGTCCGCGCCAAGGACCTCACCGGCATCTGCGCCCCGCCGCCCGCCCCGCGCCCGGAGATCGCCGCCATCCTCTCCGCGCCGCTGCCCGAGGCCGCCCTCGCCGCCTCCGCCGAACGGGCCGCCGAGGCGGCCGCCACGGCCGTACGGAACGGGGCACCGGCCCCCGTCGACGCGAACGGCGACGGCGGCCACGAGCACCTCCGTGCCGACGGACACGTCGGCGCCGACGAGCACATCGACGGCGAGGGAGTCCCCGCCCCCACGTCCCCGGGCCGGGGCGTCCCCACTCCCAAGGACCTGGCCGGACTGCGCGGCCCCGGCACCCCCGCCGCCCCCGTCCCGCAGGGCGCGAGCGCGCTCCGCTGGTCCTCCGACCGGGGCTGGGTCGAGCGCCCCGCCCCCTCCCTCGGCGAACCGGCCGAGACCGCCACCCTGCCGACCCTCGCCACCCTCACCAGCGCCGAGCAGCGCTGGGCCGACCGCGAGGAGGACATCACCACCGTCGGCGGCGACCCCTTCGAGGTCGGACAGGTGTTCGCCCGCCGCTGGATGGAACGGCTCCCCGAGCAGAGCCACGTCCAGAAGCTCTCCACCCTCTACCCGCGCATCCCGCACCGCATCGACGGCGAACTCCTCCGCTACGCCGCCCGTTTCGGACTTCTCGCCCACAAGGACGATCAGATCGACGAGCACGACCGGTACGCGATCCGGGCCGGGTTCTGGCGCGAGATCGACGTCCGGGCCGCCGCCGAACACGCCCCCGCGCCCGGAGCGGCCCCACCGACCCCGTAGGCTCTTCCCCCGTGAGTACGGTGTGCGTGGTGCGGGATCTGGTCAAGACGTACCCCGCCACGCGCGGCAGGCGCGGCGCGCCCGCGACCCCCGAGGTGCGGGCCACCGACGGGATCAGCCTCGACGTGCGCGGCGGCGAGATCTTCGGCCTGCTCGGCCCCAACGGCGCCGGCAAGTCCACCCTCGTCCGCCAGCTCACCGGGCTCATGCGCCCCGACTCCGGCACCGTCGAACTCCTCGGCCACGACCTCGTGCGCCACCCCGAGCGGGCGTCACGACTCCTCGCCTACCTCGGCCAGGAGTCCACCGCCCTCGACGAGCTGACCGTCTCCCTCGCCGCCGAGACCACCGGCCGGCTCCGCGGCCTCACCGCCCACGACGCCCGCGCCGCACGCGACGCCGTCCTGGACGAGCTCGGCCTCGGCGAGCTCGCCGGCCGCCCCCTCAAGAAGCTCTCCGGCGGCCAGCGCAGGCTCGCCTGCTTCGCCGCCGCGCTCGTCGGCGAGCGGCCCGTCCTCGTCCTCGACGAACCCACCACCGGCATGGACCCGGTCGCCCGGCGCGCCGTCTGGGCCGCCGTCGACCGGCGCCGCGCCGAGCACGGCACCACCGTGCTCCTCGTCACCCACAACGTCATCGAGGCCGAGACCGTCCTCGACCGGGTCGCCGTCCTCGACCGCGGCCGGGTCATCGCCTGCGACACCCCCACCGGACTCAAGGAGCGCGTCGCCGGCGAGATCCGCGTCGAGCTGGTCTGGCGCGACGCGCCGCCGCTCCAGCTCCCCGAGGTCGCCGCCCTGCGCCCGCTCGCCCAGGAGACCGGACGCCGCTGGCACCTCCGGCTCGCCCCCGACGAGGCCCGCGCGGCCGTCGCCGCCGTCACCGGCGGGGCCGCGTTCGCCGCGCTCGACGACTTCACCCTGGCCACGCCCAGCCTGGAGGACGTGTACCTCGCCCTGGGCGGAGCGACCGAGGGACTGGTGAAGGCATGACCACGGACCGACCGCACGTGACCCTCAGGAGCCGTACGCAGTGAGCACCCTGCCCGCCGAGGTCCTGCCGACCGGCGCGCTCCCGGCCACGAGCCGGGACGACGGCGCCGCGCCCCTCGCCCCGCGCGCCCGGCTCCTGCCGGCCCTGGCCGCCGTCTACCGCGCCCAGCTCTCCCGCGCCCGCGTCGCCCGCATCCCGCTGCTCTTCGTCGCCACCTTCCAGTCGATCGGGATCATGGTCCTGATGCGCGGGGTCGTCGACGGCGGCTCCGAGGCGCGCGCCGTCGTGGCCGGCTCCACCGTCCTCGTCGTCGCCTTCGTCGCGCTCAACCTGCTCGCCCAGTACTTCGGACAGCTGCGGGCCGGCGGCGGCCTCGACCACTACGCCACCCTGCCCGTGC
>NZ_JBSHDU010000068.1:0-1798 GCF_053616475.1 Streptomyces sp. NPDC055815
CCCCAATCCCAACCAATAACGGCCGCAATCCGCCAACCCCCCCCCGGCGACCCCCCCCCACCGCAACCCCCCCCCCGGCCCCACCCCGGGGGGCCCGCCCGCCCCCACACCCCTCCCTTGTCCGCCCCCCGACGCGTCCGCCCCGCGGCCCCTCGGGGAGCTCGCCCCCACACCTCGAAGGAGCAGTTCTGATGCCGTTTCACCATCGGTCACCGGTGCACCTGAAACGCCTGCTCGCCGTCCTCACGCCCCTGCTGCTCCTGGCCACCTTCTTCGGTGCCCAGCCCGCCGGCGCGGCGACCGTCGACACCAACGCCTCGTACGTGCTGGTCAACCGCAACAGCGGCAAGGCCCTGGACGTCTACAACCTGGCCACCAACGACGGGGCCCGCATCACCCAGTGGACCAGGAACGACCAGAGCCAGCAGCAATGGCAGTTCGTCGACTCCGGCGGCGGCTACTACCGCATCAAGTCCCGCCTTTCGGGCAAGGTGCTGGACGTCCGCGACGGGTCCACCGCCAACGGCGCCGGGATCGTCCAGTGGACCGACGTGAACGGCACCAACCAGCAGTGGCGGCTGGCCGACAGCCCCGACGGCTTCGTGAGGCTCATCGCGCGCCACAGCAACAAGGCCCTCGAAGTGCAGGGCGCCTCCACCGCCGACGGCGCGAACGTCGTCCAGTACGACGACTGGGGCGGCGCCAACCAGCAGTGGCAGCTCGTCAAGGTCGGTGCGGGCAACCCCGGCACGTGCGCCCTTCCGTCGTCGTACCGCTGGTCGTCGACGGGCGCGCTGGCGCAGCCCAAGGCGGGCTGGGTCTCGCTCAAGGACTTCACGGTCGTGCCCTACAACGGCCGGCAACTCGTCTACGCGACGACGCACGACACCGGGACGCGGTGGGGTTCGATGAGCTTCAGCCCGTTCACCAACTGGTCGGAGATGGCCTCGGCCGGCCAGAACGCGATGTCCAATTCCGCCGTGGCGCCCACGCTCTTCTACTTCGCGCCGAAGAACATCTGGGTGCTGGCCTACCAGTGGGGCAGGACCGCCTTCTCCTACCGGACGTCGAGCGACCCCACCAACCCGAACGGCTGGTCCGCTGAGCAGGAGCTCTTCTCCGGAAGCATCAGCGGCTCCGGCACCGGTCCCATCGACCAGACGCTCATCGCCGACGGGACGAACATGTACCTGTTCTTCGCCGGCGACAACGGCAAGATCTACCGGGCCGGCATGCCGATCGGGAACTTCCCGGGCAGCTTCGGCACGAGCTCGACCGTGGTCATGAGCGATTCGACGAACAACCTGTTCGAAGCCCCGCAGGTCTACAAGCTCCAGGGCCAGGACCGCTACCTCATGATCGTCGAGGCGATCGGCTCGCAGGGCCGGTACTTCCGCTCGTTCACGGCCAACAGCCTGAACGGCTCGTGGACACCCCAGGCCGCGACCGAGAGCAACCCCTTCGCCGGCAAGGCCAACAGCGGCGCCGGCTGGACCAACGACATCAGCCACGGCGAACTGATCCGCACCGGCCCCGATCAGACGATGACCGTCGATCCCTGCAACCTGCAGCTGCTCTACCAGGGGCGCAGCCCCGAATCGGGCGGCGACTACGGCCTCCTGCCCTATCGTCCGGGCCTGCTGACACTGCAGCGCTGACGGCATGACACGGCTCCGGCACGGAGCCGGGGTGGCGGGGGGGGGGGGGGGGGGGGCCCCCCCCCGCCGGGCGCGGGGAGCGGGCGGGACCGGGGGACCCGCCCCCCGGGGCCAGTACCGGAGGGCCCCCCGGTGGTAGG
>NZ_JBSHDU010000068.1:1808-43244 GCF_053616475.1 Streptomyces sp. NPDC055815
GCCCCCGCCGCCGCCCGGCTCCGGGGGGGGGGGCCGCGCCCTCCCCCCGCCCCCGCCACGGTCGCGCGAGAACGATGCGCGAACCGTTGACACCCTCCTCGCGGCCTCACTACGGTCGCGCCACGATTTCGAACGTGTGACGAAATATCGAACGTACTGCGTGAAGGAGTCCCATCGACATGACCATCAACAGACGCACGGTGATGGCGGCGGGCGCCGCCGGAGTGGCGGCGGCGGCCGTGGGGGCGGCCCCGGCGTTCGCCTCCGGAGGCGGGGAACGAGTGGGCGGAAAGCCGACGAAGGAGCTGTTCGGGACCCTGTCCGACGGCACGCGCGTCCACCGGTGGACCGTGGCCGCGGGAGGCACCCGGCTGCGCGTGCTGTCGTACGGCGGCATCGTCCAGGCCCTCGAAATCCCGGACCGGCGCGGGCGGTACGCGAACGTGTCGCTGGGCTTCGACAACCTCGACGACTACGTGGCGGGCAGCCCCTACTTCGGCGCGCTCATCGGCCGCTACGGCAACCGCATCGCGGGCGGCGCCTTCACCCTCGACGGCCGTACGTACCGACTCCCCGTCAACGACGACCCGAACAGCCTGCACGGCGGGGACAAGGGCTTCGACAAACGGGTGTGGGACGTCGAGCCGTACGCGCAGGGCCCGGACACCGGCCTCACCCTGCGCTACACCAGCGCCGACGGCGAGATGGGCTACCCCGGCACCCTGCGCGTCCGGGTCGACTACGTCCTCACCCCGCGCGGCGAGTTCCGCGTCGACTACGAGGCCACGACGGACAAGGCCACCGTCGTGAACCTCACCAACCACACGTACTTCAACCTCGCGGGTGAGGGCAGCGGCAGCATCCTCGACCACCGCCTGAGGATCGCCGCCTCCCGCTACACCCCCGTCGACGCCACCCTCATTCCGACCGGCGAACTCGCCAGGGTCGCCCACACGCCCTTCGACTTCCGCGGCGGCAAGCCCATCGGCCGGGACATCCGCGAGGCGCACCCGCAGGTCGTCTTCGGCCGCGGCTTCGACCACAACTTCGTCCTCGACAAGGGACTCACCGACACCCCGCAGTATGTCGCGACCGTGGCGGAGCCCGTCTCCGGCCGCGTGATGGAGATCGCGACCACCGAGCCCGGCGTGCAGTTCTACAGCGGCAACTTCCTCGACGGCACGCTGGCGGGATCCTCCGGAAAGGTCTACCGCCAGGGGGACGGCTTCTGCCTGGAGACCCAGCACTTCCCCGACTCGCCCAACCAGCCGTCCTTCCCGTCGACGGTGCTCCGCCCGGGACAGACCTACCGCTCGACGACGGTGCACTCCTTCACCGCGCGCTGATTCAAGCCCGCGTGGACGCGCGGGCCAGTGGGAGGCGCCTGACCGGCGGAAGCCGTGTCGGGCGCCTCTTCGCGTTCCGTATTCAGATTTAACTACAGGTCTGCAGCTCTTGACCGGGGGAGATGGACACGTCTTAAATCTGGTTTTAACAAAGCGTCTCACGTGAGGAGCCCCGCCGTGACGCTCGACGCGCATGACACCAGCGCCGGACCAAGAGCCGCCGCACCCCCCAGCCCCCTCGGCAAGGGGCTTCGCCGCGGCAGCGTGGGTCTGCTCGGAGTCGTGGCCCTGGGGCTCTCCTCCACCGCCCCGGCCTACTCCATCGCCGTCACGCTCGGTCTGGTCACCATGACCGTGGGACACCTCGCCCCGGCAGCGCTGCTGATCGGCTTCGTCCCGATCCTGCTCACCGCGTTCGCCTTCCGCGAGCTCAACCGGGACATGCCCGACTGCGGCACCACCTTCGTGTGGAACACCCGCGCCTTCGGTCCGTGGACGGGATGGCTCGTCGGGAGCTGGGTGCCGACGATGGCCTCGCTCTTCGCGATGACCGCGCTCGCGCAGGTCAGCGCCACGTACCTGCTCTCGGTCCTCGGCCTGGACGCTCTGGCCGGCAACGACGCCGCCGTCACCGTCACGGGTCTCGTCCTGCTCGCCGGCGCCACCGTCCTGGCCCGCCGGGGGCTGCAGATCGCCACCGGCATCCAGTACGCGCTGCTCGGACTGCAGCTCGTGGCACTGTTCGGGATCGGCTTCGCGGCCTTCACCGCGCCCGGCGCCGCCGCGCCGTCGCTGTCCTGGCTCAACCCCTTCGCCTTCGACGGCGTCGGACCGTTCGCCGAGGCGGTGCTGCTGTGCCTCTTCATCTACTGGGGCTGGGACGCGCTGATCACCGTGAACGAGGAGAGCAGCGACGCCGACCGCGTCCCCGGTCGCGCCGTGCTGATCTCCACCTCCGTCCTCCTCGTCACCTACCTGTTCACCGCGTTCGCGGCGGTCGGATACGCCGGAACCGGCACCACCGGGATCGGTCTCGGCAACCCCGACAACGCCACGGACTTCCTCGCGGCTCTCGCCCCGCCGCTCCTCGGGAACGCGCTGGCGACCGTCGTCCAGTTCGCCGTCTGTGTCAGCGCCCTGTCCGCGATGCTCACCTGTCTGGTGGGCAGCGGCCGCGGCTTTCTGTCGATGACCACCCACGGGGCCCTGCCCGAGAGGTTCGCGCGCATCCACCCCCGCTTCCGGACGCCCACCGTCGGTACCGTCTTCCTCGGTGCCGCCACCGCCGTGACCCTGGTGGTCCTCAAGACCGCCTCACCGCGCTTCCTGGGCGACGCCATCCTCTGCATCGGTCTGCTGATCGCCTGCTACTACGGCGCCACCGCCTTCGCCTGCGTCTGGCACTTCCGCCACCGCCTCCGCGACTCCGCCCGCGACCTGCTGTTCAAGGGCGTGCTGCCGGCACTCGGCGGACTGATGATGCTCGCCGCACTCGCCCGCAGCGCGTACGACACGATCGCCGCCGACTACGGCAGCACCTCCTTCCACGGCATCGGCGGCGTCTTCCTCCTCGGCATCGGCTCCGTGGCCCTCGGGGTCCCCGTCGTCCTGCTGATCCGCACCCGCTTCCCCCGCTTCTTCCGCGAGGGCAAAGACACCGTCGCCCCGCCGACCACCACCGAATCCGCCCGGAACGAAAGCTGATCCCCCCGATGCGTACCCTGGCCATCGCCGCCGTCCAGACCGCCCCCGTGCCGTACGACCTCGAAGCCACCTGGGCCCGCTTCGCCCACCAGGTGAGGACGGTCCGCGCGCTCTTCCCCCACGTCCAGCTGGTCGTCGTCCCCGAACTGTTCCTCGCCGCCGAAGGGCCGCTGCTCGGCGAGCACCCCGAGGGGTGGATGGAGCAGGCCGCGGTCACCGTCCCCGGACCGCTCACCGACCGCCTCGCGGAACTGGCGAGGGAGACCGGGCTGTGGCTCGTGCCCGGCACCGTCTTCGAGCGCACCGCGGACGGCACGATCCACAACACCGCGCTCGCGATCTCGCCCGAGGGGGACATCGCCGCCACCTACCGCAAGGTCTTCCCCTGGCAGCCGTACGAACAGGCCACGCCCGGGAACAGCTTCACCGTGTTCGACATCCCCCAGGTGGGCCGCGTGGGCCTGGCCATCTGTTACGACGGCTCCTTCCCCGAGACCATGCGCCAGCTCGCCTGGCTCGGCGCGGAGATCGTCATCCAGCCCACCCTGACGACCACCCGCGACCGGGAGATGGAAGCGGTCTGCGCCCGCGCCAACGCCTGGACCAATCAGCTCTACGTCGTCAACGTCAACACCTCCGACCCGGCAGGCGTGGGCGGCAGCCTGATCGTCGACCCCGAGGGCACCGTCCGGCAGCAGGCCGGAACGGGCGAGGAGGTCCTCGTCGACGTCCTCGACCTCGACGCCGTCACACGCGTCCGGCGGTACGGCTCCGCGGGCATCAACCGCCCGTGGAGCCAGCTCGCCCGCCACGGATCGACCATCGAACTGCCCATGTACGGCGGAACGTTCCGCACGCCCGACTGGCTCAAGGAGACAGCAGGGCACTGAGCCGGGAACCCACCGGGTGCGGTCCCAGGTGGGTCTCCCGAGCCGGTGCCGCCCGCCCCGCCTCTGCCCTGGGGCGGGCGGCACCGGACCCCGCACGGCCGGAGTCGGCGAGGCCGGCGGAGAGCAGACGGCGGGCGGCGCGTTGCGCGGGGGGCGTCGCCGCCGAGGGCACGGAAACACGGCTCGCGCGGCCATGGGGTGGGTCCGCCCGAGGGCGCCCGGCTAAGCGCGGTCCGTGGCCCGTCGGCGGGCGCGGTAGGCGCGCAGGTTGGCCGTGTTGCCACAGGTCTTGACGTCGTGCCAGACGCCGCTGTTGTTGCGGGAGCGGTCGTAGAAGGCCGCCTTGCAGCGCGGATCGCGGCAGGTCTTCAGACGGCGGCGGGTGTCGGCCCGCTGTCCCTCGAAGGCGGCGGCGACGACCAGCGCGGCGAGTCGGCGCCACCCGGTGCCGCGGGGTTCGCGGCGTACGATCCCGTCCTCGCCGAGCTGGAGGGCGGCCGTGACGGTGTGCAGAACCGGTACGGCGCCCCCGCCCCCTTCCTCCTCCTGGCCCGCGCCCGAGCCCCGGGCGACGAGTGTCTGCAGCTCGTCGCGGAACGCGCGCAGGTCGGCGAGGCTGTCGGCGTCGAGGACTCCCGGGCGGTCGGCTTCTCGCCGAGCAGCCGACGGGCGTCGCGCGGATACCCGCGGGTCTCCTCGACGATGGCGGGGGTATCGGGGCGGTCCCTGTTCTTGTGGCCGGCGACGACGGCGCGCGGGGCGAGCGCCTCGATGCGGTCGAGCGCGTCCAGCCACGCGGAGAGCCCGCCGTCGGCGCCTTCCATGATGTAGGGGTGGACGTCGGTGTAGGCGACGTCTCCGGCGATGGCGAGACGCTGGTGCGCCGGCCGCGGCGGGCGACCTCAGCTCAGGCTCTGGCTCAGCGGTGTCGGATCGTGCTGCGTTGCGCGGAGGGAACGTCGAACCAGCAGATGGCCGCCGAACTCGGCGTTTGGCCGCAGGCAGTGGGCAAGTGGCGACCCGTTGGAGCAATCGGCGGAGTGGTGCGTCCGCCATCCGGCTATAGCCCGGCGCGTGCGACTCGTCTGCCTGTCCGCTCGGGCGATGCTCGCCCCCGAGACCGTAGGACACGCCGAGCCGAAGGGGGCTGGTGCCCGATGAAACCTGTCCGAATGCGCCTGCGCACCGCCATGACGTCCGCCGTACTCGCCCTGGCGATCGCAGGGACAGGTGGCGCCACCGCCCGGGCACAGACGATGCCTGCATCGCAGGTTCCGGCCGCGCAGCCGCCCGTCGAACACGCGTGTGCGTTCGAGGGGATCAACCTCAACGAGTTCCTCGGCGTCGCCCAGCGGCTCATCGGCCCACCTCCCTGCCGCGAGGCGTTCGTGGGCGAGCAGTGGGTCAGGACGTTCCCCTCCTGGGGCACGGCGCCGAGTGCCCAGGGAACTGTGTATCCGGCGGGCTACACGCCCGCGCGCCCCGCTCCCATGAACGACTTCACCTCGAAGTTCCTCGGCGTCCGTATCGTCAACGACATCGGCACCGCCCAGCAGCGCAGTTACACCTTCGGCCCCGAGGTGCTGCGCCGTATCGCGCTCGACCCCGAGTCCGGCTTCCTCTTCGCCTACTTCGCCACGCCCCCGCTGCATCCGCTCAGGGCCGGTGCCCACACGACCACGGTCTTCATGCGGCTGAGCGCGGAGCACTGCGACGGGATCGGCACCAACCCCGAAGAGAACTGCCTGCCGGCCGGCGAGTTCCAGTACACGGGGAACACACCCATCAGGTTCTTCCCCCGCGACGCGGGCTGACCACTCGGGGCGCCCCGCACAAGCGGGGCGCCCCCAGAGCATCAGTACCGGTGCCGGTGCGCTAGTTCTGCGCCTGAAGTTCGTTGAATATGTATAGCCTTGCGTGTGTGGCGCGCACGGTACGGCCCGTGGCCGAGGTGACGTTGACCGACGAGGAACGCGAGACACTGCTGCGCTGGTCGCGGCGGGCAACGTCCTCGCAGGCCCTGGCCCAGCGGTAACGCGTTTACCTCTTTCGCTCAACAGTCTGCGGAGGGGTGGGCGGGAAGCGCCGCTGGGCCAGCCGTCGGCGGGCGCGGGCGATCGCCGACGGGTCCCAGCCGACCTTGGGGACCGACTCGCGGAGCAGCCGTGTGTAGGGGTGGCGGGGTGCCATCAGGACGCTCTCGGTGAAACCGGTCTCGACCGCGGTGCCGCGGTGCAGGACCAGGACGTCGTCGGTGACGTACCGGACGACGGCCAGGTCGTGGCTGATGAACAGGTAGCCGATGCCGGTGTCGCGACGGATGTCGCACAGCAGGTTGAGGATCTGCGCCTGGACGGAGACGTCGAGGGCGGCGACGGCCTCGTCCAGGATCAGGACCCGCGGCTCGCAGGCCAGGGCGCGGGCGATGGCCACGCGCTGACGCTGGCCGCCGGACAGCTGCCGGGGCAGACAGCCGGCCTCCCGGGGCCCGAGGCCGACCTGGTCGAGCAGTTCGGTGACGCGCCGCTCCAGCTCGGCCCGGCCGGGGCGGAGGTGAAGACGCAGCACCTCCGCCAGGCAGTCGTGGACCGTGACGCGCGGGTCGAGCGAGAGGTACGGGTCCTGGAAGACCATCTGGATCTCACGGGCCCTCTCCAGCCGTTCACTCCGCCGGCGCCTGCCGTCGATCCGTACCCTTCCCGCGTCCGGGGTCTCCAGGTCCACCAGCATGCGGGCGATGGTGGTCTTCCCCGATCCCGATTCGCCGACGATGCCGAGCGACCTGCCCTCCTCCAGACGGAAGGAGACGTCGTTCACCGCGCGTACCGGGCCGAAGTCCTTGCGCAGGCCCTCCACTTCGAGCAGGGTCACCGGGAAACCTCCTCGGGGCGCAGGCATGCCACTTCGGCGCCGTCGTGCGTGGTCAGGGGAACGCGGTTCACGTCGCAGTCGGGAACCGCCCGTGCGCAGCGCGGTGCGAACGGGCATCCCGACACTGCCTGGTCCAGGCCCAGGGGCCGGCCGCTGATCGCGTCGAGGCGGGCGGCCGGCCCGTCCAGATGGGGGCGGGAGCCGAGCAGGGCCGCGGTGTAGGGATGGCGCGGAGCGCCGAACAGGCCCCGGGTCGGCTGGGTCTCCATCACCTGCCCCGCGTACAGCACGTACACCCGGTCGCAGAGCGCACCGGCGAGATCCAGGTCGTGGGTGACGAAGAGCATGCCCATGCCGCGCTCGCGGCGCAGCCGAGTGAGGATCGCGATGACCTCGGCCTGGGTGGACACGTCCAGGGCGGTGGTCGGCTCGTCGGCGAGCAGCAGGCGCGGATCGGCGGCCAGAGCCGCCGCGATCACGACGCGTTGCAGCATGCCGCCGGAGAACTCGTGCGGCCACCGCCGCAGTGCGGCCGCCGGATCGCCGATGCCCACCGACTCCAGGAGTTCGGCGGCCCGGGACTCGGCCTCCCGACGGGTCAGAGCACCGTTGGTGCGCATCGCCTCGGTCAGGAAGTCGCCGACGCGGTAGAGCGGGTTGATCGACGAGCGGGGGTCCTGGAAGACCATGGCCGCCGTCGCCCCGCGCATCCGTCGCAGCGACGCCTTGTCCATGCGGTACCCGGCCGCGGAGTCGAGGACGGTCGAGTCCGCGACCCTGACCGTGCCGGTGGTGGTCGCGCCCTCGGGGAACAGGCCGAGCGCGGCCCGGCTGGTCACCGACTTGCCCGACCCGGACTCGCCGACCAGGCCGACGGTCTCGCCGTCCTCGACGGTGATCGACACCCGGTCGAGGATGGGCCGGGCGGCCTGACCCGGCGGCAGGACGACCGTCAGGTCCTGGATGCTGAGGAGTGTCATCTACCGCTCCCTGCGGGTGACCCGGTCGGCGATGCCCTCGCCGACGATGTTGAACGCCACTACGGCGAGCACCACGGCGAGACCGGGCACGAGCGCCGACAGGGGCGCGCCGAGCAGGATCGCCTGCTGCGCCTGGTTGATCTCGTTGCCCCAGTCGGCGCCCGGCGGCTGCACGCCGAATCCCAGGTACGACAGGGTGGCGAGGTCGATGAGCGCGTAGCCGAAGTTCAGCGTGGACTGGGCGAAGACCACGCCCGAGATGTTCGGCAGCACGTGCCGCAGCGAGATCGTCCGGCCGGCGAAGCCCTGGACCCGGTAGGCGGCGACGTACGGCTTGGCCTGCTCGGCCAGGGCGGCGGCGCGGACCAGCCGGGCGGTGTACGGGGTGTAGGCGATGCCCATCGCGATCACCGGGGCGGTCAGGCCGGGGCCGACCATGGCCACCACGACGATGGAGATGAGCAGCGCCGGGAAGGCGAAGACCAGGTCGAGCACCCGGGCGACGCCGGCGTCGACAAGACCGCCCTTCCAGGCCGAGACCAGGCCGAGGACGACCCCGAGAACCGTGGACATGATGACCACGACCAACGGGGCGAACAGGCTCGGCCGGGTGCCGTGGATCAGCCGGGACAGGACGTCCCTGCCGGAGTAGTCGGTGCCGAGCAGGTGCGCGGCGGACGGTGGAGCCATCGACTCGGTCAGGTCCGCGAAATCCGGGTCGTGCGGCGCGATCCACGGGGCCAGGAGACCGACGACGACCAGCAGCCCGAGGACGGCGATCCCCGTCCAGAACACCGGGCCGAAACCCGCGGCCCGCAGTCGCCCGAGCAGCGCCCGGCGGTGCAGAGTGATGGTGCTCATGCCTTCCTCCACGCGCCGCGGCCGAGCCGGACCCGCGGGTCGAGGACCGACCCGATCACGTCCACCAGCGTGTTGGCGACCACGAAAACGAACACGACCAGCAGGCAGACCGCCTGCACGACGGGGAAGTCCTTGGTCGTCACCGACTGGATGAGCAGCGAACCGATCCCGGACAGACCGAACGCCACCTCGACGACGGAGGTGAGGACGAAGAGTCCGGCGGCCAGCAGACCCGTCATGGCGATCACGGGCGGCAGCGCGTTGCGCAGCACGTGCCGGCGGATGACCCGGCTCTCGGCCAGTCCGCGCGAGCGGGCGACCTCGACGTGCTCGCGCCGGACCTCCTCGAGGACGGTGGACCGGGTGACTCGGGACAGCAGGCCCACGTATGACAGGCCGAGCGCGACGGCGGGCAGGGTGAGGTGCCACATCCGGTTCCAGAAGCCGCTGCCGTCCCCGAACACCGGGAACCAGCCGAGCGTCACCGAGAACAGACCGATCAGGACGATGCCGGCGACGAACGCGGGCAGCGCGGCGGCGACGGTCGTGACGACCATCAGGACGGTGTCGACGACACCCCTGCGCAGGGCGCCGGCCAGACCGAGCAGGGTGCCGACGGTCACGCTGAGCAGAAGGGTGTAGACGACGAGGTAGAGCGTCCCCGGCAGACGGGCGGCGAGCAGCGAGGACACCTCCTGCCGGTGCTGCACCGAGCGGCCGAAGTCGCCCTGCACGACGCCGCCGAGCCAGCGGACGTACTGCTCGAAGAACGGGTCGTCCAGGTGGTACTGGGCACGGATGGCGTCCATCGCCTCAGGTGAGACCGAACGGCCCTTGGTCAGGAACGACGCCGGGTCACCGGGGGCGAGATGGACCATGCAGAACACCAGGAAGGACGTGACCAGGAGGGTGAGCGCGAGCCCACCCAGCCTGGTCAGCAGGAATCTCGTCACTGAGCCGATCCGATCTGCGCGCCCCACGGGAAGTAGAGGTAGGCGTTGGTGGCGGTCACGCCGGTGACCCCGTTGCCGAGGAAGACCGTGTTGGGGGTCTGCAGCAGCGGGATCCAGAGCAGTTCCCCGCTCACGGTCTTCTGGGCCTCGACGGTGATCGCGGCACGCTTCGCCGGGTCGTCCTCGCCGATGGCCCGCGCGATCAGCTTGTCGTACGCGGCGTTCTTGTAGCCGCCGTAGTTGGCGAAGGTGTCGCTCTGCCAGTTCGTGTACACGTTCAGCGGGTCGGCGATGTCGTCGTACCAGCTGGTGAGGAACAGGTCGATGCCCTCGCGTGCCTTGGGGTCGCTGAACAGCGCGCTGTAGGCGTCCGGCGCGACGGCCTTGATCTGCATGTCGAGGCCGACGCGCTTGCCCGCGGCCTGGACCTCGGTACAGATCAACCCGTTGATGGGGTCCGCGCTGTTGCACGCGACGGTGATCGGACGGGACGGCGCACCAGCCTCCTGGACCAGCTTCTTGGCCTGCGTGAGGTCCTGGTCCACCGAGGGGAGGGCGTCGTACGCCTTCTCGTAGACGGACCTGGCCGGCTCCTGTCCCCAGGTGAAGTTGGATACGACGGCCTTCGACGGCTCCCCGTGCCCGGCGTATGCCGTCTTGATCAGTGCCTTCCTGTCGATCGCGAGGGAGAGTGCCTTGCGGATCCTCAGGTCGGCCAGCGGGCCCTTGAGGTCGGCGACGACGATGCTGACCGAGGAGGTCGTCGGGCCGTAGTGGACCGTGCCCTTCTGCGAGGCGAGCAGCTTGGGCAGGGCGGTGGCCCCGACGTCGTAGCCGCCGTCCATCTCTCCGGAGATCAGTGCGTTGACCGCGGTCGAGGTGTCGGAGAGGAAGGCGAAGTCCAGGTTCCTGGTCTTGGCCGCGTGGGCGGTGTCCCAGTAGCCGTCGAACCGGGAGAGGCTGATCGACTGTCCCTTGGTCCACTTGGCGAGCTTGAACGGGCCGGTGCAGTCGAGGCCGCCGTCCGGGGTGCCGAACTTCTGGCCCTGCTTCTCGACGTAGGCCTTGCTCGCGACGACACCGGGCGGGGTCGCAAGGAGCTGGTTGAACAGGGCGTCGGGCTTGGTCAGCCTGACCGTCACCTGGTGGGCGCCGGTCGTCTCGACCGATGCGACGTTGGCGTAGGTGTTCGCCCAGTAGGACCCGAGTTCGGGGTTGAGATGACGGTTCAGGCTGTACGCGACGTCCTCCGCCGTCATCGTGGAGCCGTCGTGGAACCGTACCCCCTGCCGGATCGTGTAGACCCAGGTCTTCGGGTCGGGGTGGTCGATCTTCTCGGCGAGGTTGGGCTTGACGGAGAAGTCCGAGCCGAGGCGCAGCAGGCTCTCGCAGACGTTGGCGATGACGGTGTTCGGCGGGTAGTCGTAGCTGTAGATCCAGTCCAGCGAGCTCGGCTCGATGCCCAGGTTCCATCGCACCTTGTCGAGCTCGCCCTGGGCGGCGGGCGTGTCGATCGTCAGCTCGACGTCCTTCCCGGCGGAGCCCTTGGTACCGGGCTGGCCGCCGGAACAGGCGGCCGCCGTCGCCAGGACCAGCCCGACCGCGACGCATCGTGCGGCGCGGGTTCTGCGTGTGTTTCGAGTCATGCGGGAGCTCCTGTCGGAAGGGCGGGGCCACAGCTGGTGGCCACCGAGCCATCGGGAGGTGACGTGGGGAGGGGAGATCTGGTCGGCGGGTAGCCGGAGCGGGCCGTCGGCCGGGAACGGACGAGGACGGGGGCATGTCAGACACGCGGGTCGTGCGCCGGGTCCGCCCCCTCGCGACGATCAACTTGAGGCGGACAGTAGGAAACGGCGGGAGGGCGGCACCATCGTCCGGCTTACGTATATGCAGATCAGGAAGTGCGGTTCCGCGGCGAGCGCTTAACGGCGCGGACACGAACGACTCACGGGGCGGACACGGCTCGGCGGCAGGGTGAAGGCCCCCTGTTAACCTCTCGCCACCTCACGGGGGAGAGCCGATGCACACACGGACCGACACGCGCCGCCTGGGCGCCCGCCGCATGGACGTACTCGCCGAGGTCGGCTTCCGCGCCGCCCGAGGCCACGGGGCGGCGGCCGGGACCGACGTCATGGAAGCGCTCCGGGAGATCGTCCCGGCCGAGGCGTACGAACTGGTCGTCTACGACTCCGTGGCGAACCGTCACCACAGCCTGACCTATGACGGCTACGCGCCGGAGAACCCCCAGCTGGGCGCGGTGGAGTTCCCCCTGACCGAGACGTTCCGGGAGATCATGGAGCTCCGCCTTCCCAGCCGGATGAACGAGCCGGACAGCGACTTCCACCAGACCCCTTACTTCCAGGACTACATCGCCCCTTACGGCTGGCGCGCCGGCCTCACCGCACCGCTGTTCCTGCGCGACGGCCGCTACACCGGCATGCTGCACCTCAGCGACCGCGACCCAGAGGCGTTCGACGAGGGGACGAGCGAGGTCATCCGGGCCGTGTCACCCGTGCTCGCCCATGTCACGGACGTGATGCGGTACGTGGATCCGCTCGGCCTGCCGCAGGGGTGCGGCGCCCTGGTCTGCGAGGCGGCCGGTGCGCAACGCCCTCTGTCAGGGCGGCCGTTCTCCACGGCGATCGCCGCGGAACCGCGCATGGCCGGCCTCGCCCGGGAGTTCCTCTCCTCGGGCGAGGCCCACCGCAGGGGCCTCTGGCAGGACCGCGCGGGCCAGTGGAGGGATCTGCGTCTGATCCGCTCCGCTCCGTCGATCGACGGCACACCCGACTGCGTCGTGCTCGCGGAGCGGCCCTGCCGTGTCCCGTACGGCCTCACCCCGCGCGAGCTGGACGTCCTGGGCCTGATCGCCCGTGGTGACTCCAACCCCGAGATCGCCGCCCGACTCGTGCTCAGCGTGCGCACGGTCACCACGCACATCGTGCACATCTTCGACAAGCTCGGCTGCGACAGTCGCGTCCGGGCCGCGGGGATCGCCCTGCGGGAGGGGCTGGTCAGGGTGGAGTTCGCCGACGCGTGACCGCCTCACGGGGCAGGTCGCCGGCTCTCCCGGGCGCACGGACACCCCCATGAGGCACGCCTCACGGGGGTGTCCGTGCGCCCGTGTCAGGCGAGGCCGAGAAGGGTGCGGACGCGGTCGTGGGGGAGTGCGGGGGTGCGGTGACCCTGTCGGCCGGTCATGGTCTCGTTGGCGACCAGGGCGTTGAGGACGGCTTCCTCGACGCACTGCACGGCCGCCTCGTAGAAGCGGTCGATGCGGCCCCAGGGGACGAAGCGGAGGGTGTCGTACTCGTCCTCGGTGGGTTCGCCCTCGGGGAAGGTGCTGTTCAGGGCTCCGTCGTTGGCGGTGGAGAAGGCGAGGAAGATGTCGCCGGAGAAGTGGCCGCCGTTGGTGCCGGTGCGGCCGAGGCCGAGCGCGGCCCGGCGGGCCAGGGCCTTGCACTGGCCGGGGAGCAGGGGCGCGTCCGTCGCCAGGACGACGATCACGGAGCCGGCCCCGCCCGGTGCGCGGCCGGGGGCACCCGCCAGGTCGCGCTGGAGCCAGTCGTCGTCGTCCAGCGGGTTGTCGTCGAGCAGGGAGCGTCCCGCCGGCACGCCGGCGATGACGAGTTCCCGCCGTTCGCCGAAGTTGGCCTGGACGAGGGCGCCGACGGTCCAGGTGTCCGGTCCGTAGCCGACGGTACGGGACGAGGTTCCCGAACCGCCCTTGAAGCCGTAGCAGTTCATGCCGGTGCCGCCGCCGACCGAGCCCTCCTCCAGCGGGCCGGAGGCGGCCGCTTCGATGGCGGCGACGGCGTGTTCGGGATGGACGTGGCGGCCGTTGATGTCGTTGAGGTAGCCGTCCCACGTCTCGGCGACCACGGGAAGCATCCACTGCGCGGCGAGGCGCGGGTGGTGGTCGGCGACCCACCGGTCCACACCGGTGTGGACCGCGCCGACCGCGTGGGTGTTGGTGAGCGCGATCGGCAGGTTGAAGCCGCCGGACTCCTCGATCCAGGTGGTGCCGGTCATCTCGCCGTTGCCGTTGAGCGAGTACCAGCCGGCCGCACAGGCCGAGCCGACCCCGTCCCGGCCCCTCGGGAGCAGGGCGGTGACGCCGGTGCGGACGCCTTCGCCCTCGATCAGGGTGACGTGTCCGACCTCGACGCCCGGGACGTCCGTGATCGCGTTCCAGGGGCCGGGGGTGCCGTCGAGCGGGATGCCGAGGGCGCGCGCCCGGGGCCGGCCGGAGGGAGTGTGGTGGAAGGTGACGCTCGGGGTCATGATGCCTGGCTCTCTCTACGAGGGCGGAGAAGGGGCTGATTTGAATCGGAATTTAAGAAGTGCTCGTCAAGGCTGTCAACAGATGGATCTCCCTGTTTTAATGGCAGTGAGACTGTGCAGGGTGACCGAGGAGAGGGTGCGCGTGGCGAGCGGCAGGGGCAAGGGCAAGGAAGCCCGCATGGCGGAACTGGCCGAGGCGGTGGAGCGGGCCCTGCTCACGCGGGGGCTCGAATCGCTCCGGCTGCGGGACGTCGCCGAGGAAGCGGGCGTCACCCCGGCCGCGCTGCTGTACTACGGCGACCTGGACGCCCTCGTCCACGACACCTACCAGCGGGCCATCGAGCGCTTCGCGCGCGAACGCGAGGAAGCCGTCGAGGCCCACCCCGACGCACGGGACCGGCTCCGCGCCTGCATCGACAAGGGGGTGGCGACCGGACCGGACGACACGCTCACGCGGCTGCTGTTCGAGTACTGGCCGCGCTGCCTGCGCGACGTCAAGGCCGCCACGCTCGACAGCTCCCTGACCGAGCGCCAGGTGGCGATCTACTACGGCATCCTGCTGCTCGGCCAGGCCCAGGGGCACTTCACCCTCCAGGACCCGCCGCTCCAGCTCGCGGCCACCTTCATCGCCCTGGAGGACGGCTTCCAGATGGAGGTCCTCGCCGGCCGGCGCTCCCGCGCCCAGGTGATCACGGCCATCCACGCCTACGCCCGGGCGGTCACGGGCTGGGCGCCCTGAGGCCGGCTCGGCACTGTCGGTCTGGTCCCCGACCGGACGTCGGCGTCGACCTCATACTTTCGGCGCGGTGGCCGTACTCCGTCCCCCGCGGGGTGCTCAGATCATCACGTGCTTGGGCCGGGTGTAGTCGAGGAGGCCCGAGAGGGACAGGTCGCTGCCGTAGCCGGAGTGCTTGACTCCGCCGTGCGGCATCTCGGAGACCGTGGTGCCGTGGGTGTTCACCCACACGATCCCGGTGTGCAGGGCCCTGGTCGCGCGCATCGCCCGGTCGTGGTCCCTGGTCCAGACGCTCGCGGCCAGTCCGAAGCGGACGTCGTCGGCGAGCCGCAGCGCCTCGGACTCGTCGGTGAAGGGCTGCACGGTCACGACGGGGCCGAAGATCTCCTCCTGGACGATCTCGTCGTCCTGGCGTACCCCGGCGACGACGGTCGGGGCGTGGAAGAAGCCGGGCCGCGCGGGGCGCGTGCCGCCGGCCACGATCCGGGCGTGGCCGGGCAGCCGGTCGAGCAGGGCGCGGACCGAGGCGAGCTGGCCGGCGTTGTTGAGCGGGCCGAGGTCGGTGCCGGGGCGCAGGGCACGGGCGGCGCCGGCGAGGGCGTCCAGGAAGGCGTCGTGCACGCGGGCGTGGACCAGGAAGCGGGTCGGCGCGGTGCAGTCCTGGCCTGCGTTGAAGAAGGCGACCCGGGCCAGGGCGGCCGCGGTGCCGGTGACATCGACGTCGTCGTGGACGATCACGGGCGCGTTGCCGCCCAGTTCGAGGTGGACCCGCTTCAGGCCGGCCGCCGCCGCGGCGGCGATCTCCTGGCCCGCACGGACGCTGCCCGTGAGCGCGATCAACGCGACGGCCGGGTGCGTGGTGAGCGCGCGGCCGGTGTCGCGGTCGCCGCAGACGACGTTCAGGACCCCCGGGGGCAGGTGCGGGGCCGCGATCCGGGCGAGCAGCACCGATGAGGAGGGGGTGGTGTCGGCGGGTTTGAGGACCGTGGTGTTGCCGGCGGCGAGGGCCGGTGCGATCTTCCACGCGGCCATCATCAGCGGGTAGTTCCACGGCGTGATCTGGGCGCAGACGCCGACCGGTTCGCGGCGCAGCAGGGACGTGCGGCCCTCGGTGTACTCGGCCGCGGCCGCGCCCGGGAGGCTGCGGGCGGCTCCGGCGAAGTAGCGGAAGACGTCGGCGATCGCCGGGAGTTCCTCGCTACGGAACTGTGCCACGGGCTTGCCGGTGTCGGCGGTCTCCGCTGCGGTCAGCTCGTCCGCGTGCGCCTCGACGGCGTCGGCGACGGCGAGCAGGGCCCGCTGCCGGTCGGCCGGGGTGGCGGCCGACCAGGGACCGTACGCTGCCGCCGCGGCCGCGCAGGCGGCGTCGGTGTCGGCGCGGCCGGAGCGGGGGGCGCGGCCGTGCACGCGCCCGGTGGCCGGGTCGACCAGCTCGGTGGTCGCGCCCGTGGCGGCGGCCCGGTCCTCGCCGCCGATGTGGTTCAGCAGACCGTCAGCCACGGCGCAGGGCCTCCTTCGCGGCGGCGCGGCCGGTACGGACGGCGCCCTCCATGTAGCCGGCCACCCACTGGTCGGAACCGCAGACGTAGAAGGGCGGTTCATGGGTGCCGTGACGGGGGCCGACGGCCATGACGTCGCCCGGAGCCCAGTGCGTCACGTACCCCTGGGTCCAGGGGTCCGTGCCCCACAGGCGCAGGTGCGCGGAGCGCGGCCGGTGGGCCTCCTCGCCGTACAGCCGGGCGATCTCGGTGAGGAGTTCGCGGGTGCGCAGGTGGGCGGGGGTGCCGAGCAGGACGCCGTAGCGCTCGGGCGGGATCAGGGCGGACAGGATGCCCTCGCTCTGCGGCCAGGTGCTGCCGAGCACCCCCTCGCACTCGGACAGACCGCTGAGCCCCCGGTCGCGCCAGAACGGCCGGTCGTAGGCGGCGACGAACTTCGCGGCGAGGGCGTGCCGCTGGTGGTGCAGCGAGGCCAGGCGCTGCTCGCCGACGCCCGTGACGGCGAGGGAGCGCAGCGGGCCCGCGGGCAGGGCGCTGACGACGGCGGTCGCGGTGAGGGTCTCGCCGCCCGCGAGGCGCACCGAGCAGCCGCCGGAGCGGACCGCGAGCGCCTCGACGGGCGCGCCGGTACGGATGCGGCCGTCGAGCCCGGCCGCCATCCGCAGGGCCACGGTCGCCGAGCCCTCGGCCACCCGCAGGCCCTCCCAGGCCTCGTACTCGTAGGGGCCGAGGCCGGGGACGGCGGCGTGCTTGCGGAGGGCCGCGAGCAGCGAGGTGCGCTCGTTCGAGCCGTCGGCGAGCGCGAGCCGGCCGATCTCCCAGAGCCGTACGACGGCCGGGCTCGCCCCTTCGTCACGCAGCCAGCCGGCCACGGACGACAGGTCGAGCGCGGTGGCCCGCGGGTGGGACCAGGGGTCGTCGGGGTCGACGGTCGCGGCGAGGGCGGCGAAGGCGGCGGTGACCTTGCGGTGGGAGGCGTCGTCGCCGGGGCCGAACCAGTGCGGCGGGTCGCCGGCGCCGACGCCTTCCGGCGTGGCGCGGGCGAGCGCGCCGGGCTCGGCGACGTAGCTGGGGACGAGGGAGAGGCCGAGTTCGGCGACGAGGGCCGTGTACGCGGTGTGCGCCGAGCCGACGACCTCCCCGCCGAGCTGGACGAGTCGGCCGTCGGGGAGCGCCGTCTGCTCGACGCGGCCCCCGACCCGGTCGCGGGCCTCGACGACGAGGACGTCGGCCCCGCCCGCGGCCAGGTCACGGGCGGCGGCGAGTCCGGCGAGTCCCGCGCCGAGCACGATGACGTCGTGGTTCATGGGGTGTTCCTCCGTTGCGGGCCGTCGTCAGTCCAGGACCAGGCAGTGCTCGGGCCGCCAGCCGAGCTCGACCTCCTCGCCGCCGCTCCAGCGGTCCTCCCTGCGGGAGCGGGCGGTGTTCTGCTCCAGGACGTGCACGGTGACGCCGGGGGCCAGTTCGATCAGGTACGTGGTGGTGGGGCCGGAGTAGACGGTCTCCCGGACGACGCCGGTGACCCGCGCCATGCCGGGCTCGAAGTCGGACAGCCAGATCTTCTCGGGGCGCAGGGAGAGGCTGACCCGGCTGCCGTCCGCGATGCCCGGGCGGTCGCCGACGGGGAGCGCCGGGCCCTGGTCGAGCAGCACCCGTCCGGCGCGGTAGGTGCCGGGGACCAGGTTGGAGGTCCCGAGGAACGAGGCGGTGAAACTGCTGGTGGGGCGCTCGTACACGTCTTCCGGAGTCCCGCACTGTTCGATGCGGCCCTCGTTCATGACGGCGAGGCGGTCCGACATGGTCAGGGCCTCGTCCTGGTCGTGGGTGACGAACAGGAAGGTGATGCCCACCTCGCGCTGGATCTGCTTCAGTTCGACCTGCATCCGCCGCCGGAGCTTCAGGTCGAGGGCCGCGAGGGGCTCGTCGAGCAACAGCACCTGCGGGCGGTTGACCAGGGCGCGGGCGAGCGCGACGCGCTGGCGCTGGCCGCCGGAGAGGGTGGCCGGTCTGCGGCCCGCCAGGTCGCCGAGCTGCACGAGGTCGAGCATCTCGGCGACCCGGCGGCGGATCTCGGCGCGGCCGACGCCCTTGCGCTTGAGGCCGAAGGCCACGTTGTCGGCGAGGGACAGGTGGTCGAAGAGGGCGTAGCTCTGGAAGACGGTGTTGACGTCGCGCCGATGGGGCGGGAGGCCCGTCACGTCCTCCCCGCCGAGCAGGACGCTGCCCTCGGTGGGGTCGGCGAAGCCGCCGATCATGCGCAGCAGGGTGGTCTTGCCGCAGCCGGACGGGCCGAGCAGTGAGAAGAACTCGCCGGGGGCGACGGCGAGGCTGATGTCGTGGACGGCGTACGAGGCGGAGCCGCCGGGGTAGCGCTTGCCGACCCGGTCGAGCCGCACGGCGGGGTGCGGCTGTCCGGCTGCCGACTGTGGGGTGCGCGCGGGCGCGGGTTGCGAGGTCATGGCGTCTACTTCCCGGAGAGCAGGTCGAGGCCGCCGCGCCGGCCGAACAGGCGCGGGATGGCGAGGGCGAGGGCGATGAGTCCGACGGAGCCGGCCAGCATCAGCGTGCCGACGGCGTTGATGGTGGGCTGGACGCCGAACCGGATCGCCGAGTAGATCCGGACCGACAGCGGCTGCGGATCGACGCCGGTGGTGAAGTAGGCGAGGACGAAGTCGTCGAAGACCAGCGCGAAGACGAGGACGGCGGAGGCCAGGATGCTCGGCAGCAGCGCGGGCAGCGTCACCAGGCGTACGGCCTGCCGGCGGGTGGCCCCGAGGTCCATGGCCGCCTCCTCGATCTCCGGGTTGAGGGCGGCGACGCGGGAGCGCAGGATCACCGTCACGTACGAGATGGAGAAGGTGATCTCGGCGAGCATCACCGTCGTCGTGGACAGGGTGATGCCGAGGCCCTTGAACAGGAGCATCGCGGCGACGCCGGTGACGATCTCCGGGGTGACGAGCGGGACGAGCATCACCAGGCCGGCGAAGGAGCCGAGCCGGTTCCGGCCGCGGACCAGGCCGAGCGCGAGGGCGACACCGAGGACCACCGAGCCGGCCATGGCGACGAGGGAGACCCGCAGGCTCATGCCGAGCGAGTCGAGCAGCACGTCGTCGCGGAGGAACGCCCCGTACCAGCGCAGGCTGACGTCGTCGAAGACGGTCAGGGACTTCTGCGAGTTGAAGGAGAACAGGACGACGACGCCGATGGGGACGTAGAGCAGCGCGAAGAAGACGGCGGTGACGGCGAGGGCGAACCGGGGACGGCGCTCGGCGCCGCGGCGACGCCCGCGGGCGGCCCTCATCGGACCGCCTCCGCCTCGTCCTTGCGGGTGCGCCGCAGGTAGCCGAGCATGCCGAGGAGGAGGACGGCCATCAGCAGCATGGTGAGGGCGGCGCCGAGCGGCCAGTTCTGCCCCTGGAAGAACTTGTCCTGGATCAGGTTGCCGATCATGATCTGGTCGGGGCCGCCCATGAGCTGGGCACTGACGAAGTCGCCCATGGCGGGCAGCAGGACGAGGACGCAGCCGGCGGCCGCGCCCTGGCGGGTGGCCGGGACGGTGACGAACAGGAACGTCCGCAGCGGACCGGCGTACAGGTCGCGCCCGGCCTCGACGAGCGAGGTGTCCATGCGCTCCATGGCCGCGTACAGCGGGATGATCATGAAGACGACGAAGCCGTAGACGAGACCGGCGACGACGCCCGCGCCGGTCTGCAGGATCCGGGTGCCCGCGTCCGCGAGTCCGATCGCGCGCAGCGCCCGGAGCAGGGGTCCGTCGTCGGACAGGACGACGGACCAGCCGTACATCCGCACCAGGTAGTTGGCGAAGAACGGGACGACGATCGCCGCGATCAGCACGTTCTTGTAGCGGCCGCCGCTGGTCGCGATGGCGTACGCGACGGGATAGGCGATCAGGAGGCAGACGGCGCAGGTCACCAGGGCGTAGCCCAGCGAACGCAGCAGGACCGTGCGGTACGCGGGGTCGGCCAGGGCGGTGATGTTGTCGAGGACGAACCCGAAGCGGGGGTTGCCGAGCGGATCGGTGGTGCCGAACGCGAGGGTGGCCACCAGGATCAGGGAGGCGACCAGGAAGACCGTCATCCAGAGCGTGCCGGGCAGCATCAGCCAGGTCCACAGACGTTCCCTGACCGGCTTTCCTGCGGTCCGTGGGGGAGGGGCGGCATCGACCACGTCAGCCCGCCTTCACGTCGGTCCAGGCGGCGTCGCGGGCCTTCTCGCCCGCCGCGGTGCCGTTGCGGAAGAACCTGTCGTCCCTGAGGTCGGCCGCGGTCACCTGGCACTGGGGGAAGGGCTCCACGAGTGCCGTGTAGGTGTCCTCGGTGCCGCGCACCGGCATCGGGTAGCCGATGTACTCGATGTTCCGCTTCACGTTCTCGGGCCGGAGCATGTAGTCGATGAAGAGCATGGCGGTGCCGGGGTGCGGTGCGTCGGCGGGGATGGCGTAGCAGTCGGAGTTGACCGGGGCGCCCTCGCGGGCGGTCTCGAAGCCGAACACGGAGGGGTCCTCGGCCTGGGCGAGCATCGCGGCCATGTCCCCGCTCCACGCCTGGGTCATGTCGGCGTTGCCGTTGAGGAGGTTGTTGTAGCTGTCGCTGGAGAAGCCGCGCAGCCGGGGGCGCAGGGTGCGCAGGGTGTCGGTGACGCGTGCGAGGTCGTCCGGCCGCTCGGTGGTGAGGGGCAGGCCGTTCTTGAGCGCGCCGACGGCCAGCACCTCGTCGCGGTCGTCCAGGACGAAGACCTTGCCCTTGGCGTGGTCGTTCCACAGGTCGTCCCAGGAGCCGGTGAGGTCGCCGAGCCGGTCCCGGCGCCAGCCGATGCCGGTCTTGTACATGGTGAAGGGGACGGTGTGGGCGGAGCGGGGGTCGTACCAGGGGTCGGCGAAGTAGTCGTACGCGCCGAACACGGCCTCGGCGTTCCTCAGGCGCCCGTGGTCGATGCGGCGCAGCCGGCCCCCGCGGGCGAGGCGCTCGGCCCACTTCGCCGTGGGGAAGATGACGTCGTAGCGGTTGCCGGCGTTGAGTTTGGCGGCCATGCCCTCCATGGAGTCGTAGTTCGACTGGACGACCTTGACCCCGTACTCCTTGGAGAAGCCGGCGAAGACGGCCGGGTCGACGAAGTCGGCCCAGTTGAAGTAGACGAGGTCGCCGTCGACCTTGACGTCGATGGGGGCGTCGGCGGCTGCCTGGCCGGCGGCGTCGGGGGTGGACGAGAAGCCGCAGCCGGCCGCCGTGAGACCGAGGGCGGCGCCGGCGCCGGCGCGGAGCAGCGAGCGGCGGGACAGGGAAGGTGCCTCGGGGGACATGGGGTCCTCTCCGTAGGGCCGCTGGGGGACGGCGGGTGGGCAGTACAGCCGTGCGGGGTGCGGGGTGCGGGGTGCGGGGTGCGGGGTGGGGAGTGACGGGGGTGCTGAGGTGCGGGGTGCGGGGTGACGGGGCGTTGAGGTACGGGGGTGGGCGTGCCGCTCAGTGGCCCGGCGGGGCGGAGTGCGGTGCGGCGCCCCCGGGAGCTGCGGGGTCCGAAGGCTCTTCGGGGCCGGCCAGGTCGGCGCGGATGCGGTCGGCGAACCAGCCGACCGCGAGCTCGCGCCGGGACAGGGGGCCGGGCTCGAACCCCGGCGTGGACAGACCGCGTTGGACCCGGGCGACCAGCTCGGCGTCCTCGTCGTTGGTGATCCACCCGATGCGCATGTTCAGGCGCCGGGCGAGGCGGGTGCGCAGCCCGGTGCCGCGGCGGGTGTAGAAGGCGCCGGGGACGGCGACCCGGTCGACCGCGGTCGGCACGGCGGTCCACGCGAGCACGTGGTCGGGGTAGAAGTCGATGAGGGTGTTGGGGTAGATCACGGCGTACCGCCAGACCCTGCGGTCGGCCTCGGTGAGGCCGGGCATGGGTGCGGTGACGCGCTGGTAGAGCCGCTCGGCCCAGTTGGAGGAGGGCTTGGCGCGCAGCGGTGAGGTGAAAAGGACGTAGGAGTCGTGGACCTCGGAGCCGTAGCCCTGGTAGTCGAGCAGGCGCATCAGACCGGGGTGGGCGACGGGTACGTGGTACCCCTCCAGGTAGTTGTCGACCGCGACCTTCCAGTTGGCCTCCTGGACCTCGGCGCCGGCCAGGTCGTGGATGCGTTCCCGGCCGACCGGCACCAGGTCCGCCCCGGCGTAGTGCCCGACGGCCTCGGCGAGTCCCGCGCAGCTCTCGGCGAGCGGAACGGCGCCCGGGTCGAGGTTGACGAAGACGAAGCCCAGGAAGGACTCGACCCGGGCGGGGAACAGGCCGAGGCGGGGTCTGTCGAGGCAGGGGATCTGCCGGGCCTCGGGGGCGCCGACCAGGCTGCCGTCGAGGTGGTACGTCCAGCCGTGGTACGGGCAGCGGATCGCCTTTCCGGCCGGTTCGGGGGCGGTGACCAGGCGGGTTCCGCGATGGCGGCAGACGTTGAGGTGCGCGGCGAGGCCGCTGTCCTCGGTGCGGACGACCATGACCTCCCGGTCGGCGACCGTGGCGGCGAGCCGGGCCCCGGGTCCTGGCAGGTCGGACTCGTGGCACACGAGCTGCCAGGACCTGGCGAAGACCTGGCGGGTCTCGGCGGCGGCGAGGGCGGGATCGGTGTAGTGGCGGGCCGGCAGCGCGGGAGCGGGGAGGTCCCGGACGGCCGTGTCGGGTGCGGTGGGTGCGGTGGGTGCATCGGGTGCGGGGGCTCTGGGGTGCATCGGTGACTCCTCGTGCCGTGGGGCGGCGAGCGGTGTCGGGCGTCGATGTCGTGCGAACCGGCTGCGGGCAGCGGGTCGGGGCGGGAGCCGGGACCGGCTGACCGATGGGACAGCCAGAGTGGTGGCTGAATTCCGCCGGGTCAAGACTTGTCGCTGACCGATCGGTCAGCTAGCTTGGTTATTGCCTGACCGATCGGTCAGTAAACGTGTTTCTGTCGCTGCTTTGCCATCACACCGCTTCTGACCTGCGTCTTCGCTCGTCAGCCCGGTGATTTTGGCCCACGGCCCTTGCGCCGGAAGCAGCCCGGCGAGCCCTGGCATCCGCCCCGGCACGCACCTCACTCGCTCTCCTCCCCGGAGGCACGCATGAGTGGTCGTCGACATCTGGACTGGCTCGGGCTCACCCCCGAGCCGGAGCGGGAGCTGCCCGCAGCCGTCGCCGCGCTGCGAGCCTCCCTCGGCACGGCGCGGCACCCGCCCCCGGACCGGGCCGAACTCGCGGCCGCCGAGCGGCGCCGGGTGGAACGCCTGGTGCTGCGGGGCAGCCGGCACAGCTGGTTGCGCTACCTCGCCGAAGCCACCGCGCTGGTGACCGCCGTGGCCCTCCGGCTCGATGAGCAGGATGGCGAGGACGGCCACGCGGACGCCGACGTGGACATGAGCGCGGACGCGGACATGAGAGCCGACGCGGACATGAGAGCGGATGCGGACACGAGAGCCGACGTGGACACGAGAGCCGACGTGGACACGAGAGCCGACGCGGACACGGACGCCTCGACCGCGGCCGCGCTGCTGGCCGCCGAGGTGATCCTCGACCACCACCGCATGCTCATCGGCCTGCCAGGAGCGGGATACGGCCGCACCGCGGGGGACCGCGCCGCGCTCGAAGGAGCGCTGCGACTCCTGCGTACCCGGTCCCGCACCGCCGGACCCGCCCCCACCGCCCGTACAGGAGACGGCACATGACCCGCAGCCTCCCCCCGACCCCGACCACGACGCACCCCCTGACCACCATCCGTTGCCCGACCGCCCCCGCGCCGGGTTCCGTGCTGGGCGCGACGCCGTACGCGACGGAGAGCGCCGAGGCGTACGAGGCCACCGGTGGCTACGCCGCCGCCGTCACCCCCGACGAGCTGCTCCACCACCTCGACGCCTGCGGCCTGCGCGGCCGCGGCGGCGCCGGATTCCCGGCCGCCGTCAAGCTCCGCGCCGTCCGCGAGCACGGGCGACGCGGCCGGGGGAGCGGTGAGGGCTCCACTCGTGCCGGTACTCCGGTCGTGGTGGCCAACGGGGAAGAGGGCGAGCCCGGTTCGGTCAAGGACCGCTGGCTGCTGCGGGCCCGCCCGCACCTGGTCCTCGACGGCCTCGTCCACGCCGCCGCGGTCACCGGCGCCGCACACGGCTACGTCTACCTCTCCGACCCGGAGGCGGCCCGCCGTCTCCGCGGGGCCCTCGCCGAACGCCTACCGCCGCTGCCCGTCGACGTCGTCGAGACCGCCGCCGGCTATGTCGCCGGCGAGGAGACCGCGGTCGTCCGCCGGATCGACGGCGGTCCCGCCCTGCCGACCGCCAAACCGCCCCGCCCCTTCGAGCGGGGAGTCGGGGGCGCGCCGACCCTGGTCGCCAACGTCGAGACCCTCGCCAGGATCGCGCTCGTCGCCGCCCGGCCCGACCTGCGCGAGCCGATCGCGCGCTCCACCCTGGTCACCCTCTCCGGCGGCAGCGCCGTACCGGAACTCACCGAGGTGCCGTACGGGGTCCCCCTGCGCACCCTCGCCGCCGCCCACGGCACCCCGGCCCCGGCCGGCGCCCTGATGGGCGGCCTCTTCGGCGGGCTCGTCGACGCACGCGCCCTGGACCTGCCCCTCGAACCCGGCGCGCTCGCCGCCGCGGGCACGGCGCTCGGCTGCGGAGCGATCCGCTTCCTCACCGCCGACGTCTGCCCGGTGGGCGCCGCCGCCGACGCGATCGGGCACCTCGCGGCCGAGAGCGCACGGCAGTGCGGCGTCTGCGTGTCGGGCACGACCGCGATCGGCGACGCGCTGGAGCGCCTCGCCTCCGGCGCCGCCGCACCCGACACCGCCGAGCGGCTGCATCGATGGGCGCGGGGACTGCCCGGGCGGGGTGCGTGCGGGCTCCTCGACGCCGCCGCCGGGCTCGCCGGAAGCCTGCTGCGCGCCTTCCCGGCACAGGTCGGGGCCCATCTCGACGGGCCCTGCCCGGTATGCCATGCCGACGCCCCCGAACGAGGCCCGCACCGGCTGACCGTGCCGGTGCCGTTCGTCGGCACACCCTCCCCGGCCCCGCCCGCCGAGCCCCTGGCCGCCGTCCTGGAAGGAACGTCATGAAACTGCTGCTGGACGCCACACGGTGCAACGGCTACGGCCTCTGCCAGGAGAACACCCCCGAACTCGTCGAGCTCGACGAATGGGGCTACGCGAAGGTCGTCGTCGTCGACGTGCCGCCCGCCGCCGAGGACCGGGCCCGCGCCTGCGTGGAGAGCTGCCCCAACTCCGCCCTGCGCGTGGAGGGATGAGATGACGCGTGATCTGACCTCGCTCTTCGACCCCGGATCCGTCGCCGTGGTCGGCGCCAGCGACGACCCGGCGAAGTACGGCCACGCGGTCGCCGCCCAGGCCCTCCGCGCGCCCGACCGGCGGCCCGTCCACCTGGTGAACCGGCGCGGCGGCACCGTACTCGGCCGGACGGCCGCCACCTCCCTCGGCGCGATCGGCGAGCCGGTCGACCTGGTGGTGATCTCCGTACCCGGCACCGGCTTCGAGGCGGCCGTCGACGACGCCCTCGCCTGCGGGGCGAAGGCGATCGTCGCCATCACCGCCGGCTTCGCCGAGGCCGGTCCCGCCGGTCTCGCCCGCCAGCGGGCCGTCGCCGAGCGGGTCCGGGCCGCCGGAGCCGTGCTCGTCGGCCCCAACTGCCTGGGCATCGCCGACAACACCACCGAGCTGTACCTGGCCTCGGACCGGTTCGCGCCCGGCCGTGTCGCCCTGCTCAGCCAGAGCGGCAACCTGGCCCTCGAACTCCAGCTGCGCGGCACCCCGCACGGCCTCGGCTTCTCCCGTTTCGTCTCGCTCGGCAACCAGGCCGACGTCACCCTCGTCGACCTCGTCGAGGACTGCGCCCGCCACGAGCCCACCTCCGCGATCGCCGTGTACGCCGAGGACTTCGGCGACGGCAGGGCCTTCGCCCGGGCCGCCGCCGGGGCCGGCAAGCCCGTGGTCCTCCTCACCGCCGGCCGCGGCAGCGCCTCGGCCCGCAGCGCCCGGTCGCACACGGGGGCACTGACCACCTCGGCCGACGTGGTGGCCGCGGCCTGCCGCGACGCCGGCGTCGAACTCGTCCGCACCCCACGGGAGATGACCGTGGTGCTCGCCGCCCTGGCGGGCGGACGGCGGACGACCGGCCGGCGGACCGCGGTCCTCACGGACGGCGGTGGCCACGGCGCGGTCGCCGCCGACGCCGCCGAGGACGCCGGGCTCGACGTGCCCGAGCTCGGCGCCCCGGCCCAGGACCGGCTGCGGGGCGTGCTGTGGGAGCAGTCCGCCGTCCGCAACCCGGTCGACCTCGCCGGCATGGGGGAGCAGCGTCCCCTCTCGTACGCCGACACCGTCCGCGAGCTCCTTGCGGCCGACGAGGTCGACGCCGTCCTGATGACGGGCTACTTCGGCGGGTACGCCGCCTCCGAAGGCGGCCTGGGCAGCGGGCCGGCCGGCGGCTCCGTCCTCGCCGAGGGCGAGCAGCGGGCCGCGAAGGAGATCGCCGGACACCTCGCCACCACACCGAAGCCGCTGGTCGTGCAGTCCCTGTACCCCGAGTCGCCCAGCTGCCGGGCGCTCGCGGAGGCCGGCGTCCCGGTGTTCGCCGCCACGGAGGACGCGGCCCGCGCCCTCGCCGCGCTGACCGGCCGCGCGGCGGGCCCTCCGACCGGGGTGGCCGCGCCGCCGGCTGCCGCGACGCCCCTGGGGGACCCCTCGTACCACGGGGTGCGGGCACTGCTCGCCGCGGCCGGAGTGCCCTTCCCGCCGGCCCGCGCGGTCACCGGCGAGGCCGGGCTGCTCGCCGCTGCCGACTCCTTCGAGGGCCCGTACGTCCTGAAGGCCCTCCACGTCCTGCACAAGTCCGACGCCGGCGGGGTGGCGCTCCGGCTCGACGACCGGGACGCGCTCCTCGCCGCGTACCGGCAGATGCACACCCGCCTCGGCGCCCCGTCGTACTCGGTGGAGGCCATGGCGGACCTCTCGGACGGCGTCGAACTGATCGTCGGCGTCCACCGCGACCCCCGGTTCGGCCCGGTGGCGATGGTCGGCCTCGGCGGGGTGCTCACCGAGACCCTGCGCGACGTGGCCTTCGCCCTCGCGCCCGCGACCGCCGGCTCCGCCGAGCGGCTGCTGAGGGGGCTGCGGACGGCCGCCCTGCTCGACGGCGTGCGCGGCCGTCCCGCCGTGGACGTGACGGCGGCCGCCGCTGTCATCGCCCGTATCACCGAGGTCGCCGCGGCCCACCCGGAGATCGCCGAGCTGGAGGTCAACCCGCTGCTCGTACGCCCGGACGGCGCCGTCGCGCTGGACGCGCGCGCCGTCCTCGGCTGACCCCCGCTCCCGCCCCTGTCCCGTATACCCCCGCACAGCTTCCTGCCTGGAGGAACCCGCACCATGGACTTCCGCTACACCCCCGAGCAGACCGAGCTCAAGGCGCGCGCCGCGGCCTACACGCGGCTCCTGATGCGGTACGAGGAGCAGTCCGAGGAAGCGGGCGGCCCGCTGCCGGCCGACACCGTGCGGGAGCTGACGAGGGCCGCGATCGACGCCGGCGTCTACGCCATCAACATGCCCGCCGAGTGGGGCGGCGCCGGACTCTCCCTCCTCGACCAGGTGATCGTCGAGGAGGAGTTCGGCAAGGTCACCAACTGCCTGTGGGACATTCCCTGGCGGCCCGCCAACGTCCTCGCGTACGGCACCGAGGCCCAACGCGAGAAGTACCTGCTGCCGGTGATCCGCGGCGAGCGCTTCGACGCCTTCGCCGTCACCGAGCCCGGGGCCGGATCCGACCCCGGCTCGGGCACGAGCACCGCGACCCGCACGGCGGGCGGCTGGATCCTCAACGGCGAGAAGTGGTTCGTGACCTGCGGCGACATCGCCGACTTCCTGCTCGTGCAGGCCGACGCCGGGCCGGGCCGCGCGGCGACGCTGTTCTTCGTCGACAAGCAGGCGCCGGGGGTCAAGATGACGCGGGTCCCCCGTTTCATGCACTCCGCGGTGAACGGGCACCCCGAGTTCCGCTTCACCGACGTGTTCGTACCCGACGAGGACGTGCTCGGCGGCGTCGGCAACGGCTACGAGCTGACGAAGGAGTGGTTCACCGACGAGCGGCTGATGATCGCGGCCCGGACCGTCGGCGCCGCCGAGCGGGCCCTGGAGCTGGCGCGTGACTGGGCGGTCGGACGCCGTCAGTTCGGCTCCCGCATCGCCGACTTCCAGCTGATCCAGGGGATGCTCGCCGACTGCGCCGTCGACATCGCCGTCAACCGCGCCTACACCCACCAGATCGCCTGGGAGGCCGACCAGCCCGGGACCGACCGCAAGACCCTGCACGCCAAGGCCTCCACGGCGAAGCTCGCGGCGAGCGAGGCCGCCGGCCGGGTGGTCGACCGCTGCCTGCAGATCTTCGGCGGGCGCGGCTACGACCGCTCGTACCCCGTCGAGCGGATGTACCGCGAGCTGCGCGTCGACCGGATCTGGGAGGGCACCTCGGAGATCCAGCGGCTGATCATCGCCAACGAGCTGATCAAGCGCGGCACCGGGGCGCTGGCCCTGCCGCGCTGAGCCCACCACCCCGCCCTGCCACCCACACCCACGCCCGAGAGGACCAGCACCCCCATGGACTTCCGTCTCACCGCACGCCAGCAGGAGCTCAAGGAAGCGGCCCGTGACCTCACCGACTTCCTCACGAAGTACGAGCTCGACTGCGAGGAGAACAACGGTCTGCCGCCCCAGGCCCACGCCGAGATCCGCGACGCCGTCCTCGACAGCGGCCTCCAGGCCGTCAACATGCCGACCGAGTGGGGCGGCGCCGGACTCACCGTCCCCGAGCAGGTCGTCGTCCAGGAGGAACTGGGCCGGCTCACCGGCGCCCTGTGGGACATGGTGTGGCGGCCGGCCAACGCCCTCGCGCACTGCACGCCCGAGCAGCGCGAGCGGTACCTCGTGCCCGTGATCCACGGGCGCCGGCGCGACTGCTACGCGGTCAGCGAGCCCGAGGCCGGCTCCGACCCGCAGAACCTGCGCACCACCGCGACCCGGACCACCGACGGCTGGGTCCTGAACGGCGAGAAGTGGTTCGTCACCGTCGGCGACCACGCCGACTTCATGATCGTGCTCGCCGCCGCGGGGGAGGAGCGGGCGCCGACACTGTTCCTCGTGGACAAGGACACCCCCGGCATCGAGATGACCCGGGTGCCCCGCTGGATGCACACCTTCGTCTACGAACACCCCGAGTTCACCTTCACCGACGTACGCCTGCCCGAGGACGCGGTGCTCGGCGGCGTCGGCAAGGGCTACGACCTCACCCGCTCCTGGTTCTCCGAGGAGCGGCTGATGATCGCCGCCCGCACGATCGGGGCGGCCGAGCGGGCTCTGGAGCTGGCGCGTGACTGGGCGGTCGGACGCCGTCAGTTCGGCTCCCGCATCGCCGACTTCCAGCTGATCCAGGGCATGCTCGCCGACTCGGCGGTCGACATCGCCGTGAACCGCGCGTACACCCATCAGGTCGCCTGGGAGGTGGGCGAGGCCCTGACCGACCGCAAGACCCTGCACGCGAAGGCCGCGATCGCCAAGCTGGCGGCGAGCGAGGCGTCCGGTCGGGTGGTCGACCGGTGCCTGCAGATCTTCGGCGGGCGCGGCTACGACCGCTCGTACCCCGTCGAGCGTCTGTACCGGGAGCTGCGCGTCGACCGGATCTGGGAGGGCACCTCCGAGATCCAGCGGCTCATCGTCGCGGGCGAACTCGTCAAGCGCGGGACGGGTGTCCTGCAGCTTCCGACGACCCCGTGAGGGCTTCCAGCCGTACCCGGGGCGCCTGGCGGGGCAGGATGGGCAGGGATGATGGTCGGGGACGGAGACCGGATCCGGGACCGGGACGGCAAGAGGGGCCGGAACCAGGACAGGGGCCGATACCGGTGCCGAGACCGATGCCGAGACCGAAAGTGGGAATGCCGACGTGACCAAGGCCGAGCGCGCAGTCGAGACACGGGAGCGCATCCTCAAGGCCGCGTGCGAGGTGATCGCGGACATCGGGTTCGAGAACGTCAGCATGCGCAAGGTCGCCGAGCACGCGGGGGTGTCGAAGGCGCTGCTCCACTACCACTTCGACACCCGCGAGAAGCTCTTCGCCGAGGCGATGACGCACTCGTTCGCGCAGACCGGCACGGACCTCGACGGCGGCGACGCCGACGTGCCGGCCGGCGTCCTGCTCGCGCGCATCGTGCGCACCATGCTGCCCACGGACGAGGAGCTCCGGCAGGACTGGAAGCTGTGGCAGGAGCTGTGGGTGCGCGCACAGCGCGACGACGCGGCCCGGCACCTCGCCGTCGACCTCTACGACCAGCTCCACGCCTGGGTCGGCGGCGCGGTGGAACGCGGCATCGCCTCGGGCGAGTTCACCCCCTGCGACGTCGCCGCGATCAGCACCCTGATCCTGGCGCTCTGCGACGGCCTGGGCATTCGCGTGATGCTCGCCGACCCGCATGTCGACCTGTCCACGGCCCGGTCGACGATCTGGTCGGCCATCGCCCCGTCCCTCGGCATCTCTCCCGCCTTCCCCGAGGCCTGACCCGGCGGACGCCGCTTTTCCTGTCCTCGGCCTATGGCAGGCGCGCCCGTACCTCCATGATGGAAGGGGCACACCCGCCGAGTGGAGGTCAGCCATGGATCCCTTGTCTCTTGCCATCGCCGGGGCCCTCGCGGCCGGGGTCGCCACGGGGGTGGGCGAGTCCACCGGAGGGGCCCTGCCCACGCTGTGGCGGCGCGTCAGGGAGCGCTTCGCGGGGCGCCCGGCCGTGCCCGAGGCGGAGGGGGAGATCGCGAGGGCGCTGGACGAGGAGTTCACGCGCGACCCGTCGTTCCGGCAGGAGTGCGAGGCGCTGTGGAACCAGGCGGCGTCCGGCGGCGTCGCCAACGCCTTTCACGGCCAGGCGAAGAACGTCGTGCAGACGGGTGAGATCCATGGCGGCCTGACGATGGGGTGACACCCCTCACCCGCGGTCACTCCGCGCCCCTGCCTGCTCCTACGGAGGGCAGGGGCATGTCCGCGGTGATGGCCCACCGCTCGTGGTCGCGCCAGACGCCGGCGATCCTGATGAAGCCGGGCGACAGGCCCTCCCTCCGGAAGCCGAGCCGCCGGACCAGTTCGCGGGAGGCCACGTTGCCCGGCTGGACATCGGCTTCCAGGCGGTTCAGCCCCATGACGTCGAACGCATGGTGCACGGCCAGTGCCACGCCGGCGGACATGTACCCCTGGCCGGCATGGGGAAGGAACGCGGCATAGCCCAGAACTCCCCGCTGATAGGGACCGCGCACGATGCCGTTGATATTGATCATTCCCACGAGGTCGCCCTGGTCCCGGTGGGCCAGCACCATGCAGGCGGCGGTCACCTGGTCCGATCGGGCCAGGTAGGAGGCGAAACCCCGCTGTGTGCGGGGTAGTTCGACCCACGGATGATGGAACTCGGCGCTCTTGCATGCCAGTTCGAGGAATCGCGGCTCGTCGGCAGCGACGACGGGTCGAAGCACGACCTGTGACACCTGATCACATTCCCTGCGCACGCGGCCGAGTGTAGGGCAGCGCCACGGGGAGAAGGGAAGACGGAAGAGGTGAAGAGGACGGGGACAGCGGGGCGCCGTCCTGCTAGCCTGGAAAGCGAGGGGCTCCCTCTTTCACGGATCTGCGCACTTTCGATCGGCCAGCATCTCCAGCCGCACCGGAAAAGGTGACCATGACCGGAAACGAACCTCTCGGGCGTCCGCTTCCCGACCTCAGGAACGTCTCGCTGGCAAGCCTCTCCATGGACCGCGCCGGTCTGGTCGCGGAATTCCGCACCCACGTCGTCAGCCCGGAGGGCCCGGCCCGGATGGCGGCCTTCAACTCCGAAATCGGTGGGGACGCGTGCCTCCCTTCATCGACCAGTACGTCCTGAAGGTCCACGGCACCTGCGATCTCGCCTGCGACCACTGCTACGTGTACGAGCACGCCGACCAGAGCTGGCGGACGAAACCCCGGACGATGAGCCCGGCCGTCGCGGCACAGGTCGCGCAGCGCATCAAGGAACACGTGGACAGGCACGCGATACCCATGGTGCGCATCACCCTCCACGGAGGCGAACCGCTCCTTCTCGGCGTCGCGCGTCTGCGCGAGCTGATCCACACGCTCCGCACCGCCCTGGACGACGTCACCCGGCTCGGCCTGCAGATCCAGACCAACGGCGTGACGCTCGCCCCGGCCTTCCTCGAACTCTTCGCCGCGACGGGGGTGACGGTGGGGGTCTCGCTCGACGGCGACCGGGCCGCGAACGACCGGCACCGCCGGTACGCGAACGGCCGCAGCAGCCACGCCGCGGTGCTGCGCGGCCTGGACCTGCTGCGCCGCCCGGAGTTCCGCCACCTCTACGGTGGGATCCTCTGCACGGTGGACGTCGCGAACGACCCGATCGCCGTGTACGAGGCGCTGCTGGAACAGGCGCCGCCCCGGCTCGACTTCCTGCTGCCGCACGCCACCTGGGCGCAGCCGCCGCCCCGGCCGAGCGGGACCCCCGCGCCGTACGCCGACTGGCTGGGCCGTATCCACGAACGCTGGATCGCCGACGGCCGGCCCGTTCCGGTCCGCCTGTTCGACGCCCTCGCCGTGGCGGCTTGGGGAGGTGCCGGCGGCAGCGAGGCCGTGGGACTCCGGCCCGTCGCCCTCGCCGTCGTGGACACCGACGGATCCTGGGAACAGGCGGACTCCCTGAAGACGGCCTACGACGGCGCCCCGGCGACCGGCATGTCCGTCTTCACGCACAGCGTGGACCAGCTCGCCGGCCATCCCGGGGTCGCGGTCCGCAACCAGGGGTACGCGGACCTGTGCGCCACCTGCCGTGCCTGCCCGGTGGTCCGCGTCTGCGGGGGAGGCCTCTACGCTCACCGCTTCCGGCCCGGCAACGGATTCGACAACCCGTCCGTGTACTGCGCCGACCTGAAGCAGCTGGCGTCGCAGATCCCGGCCGCCCGGATGCGGGGGATCGCCGCTCCCACCCCTCCCCCCGTCCACCAGCTGCCGGACGGAGCCTTCGACGAGTTCGCCGCCGGTGCGGGCACCGTCCGGGGCACGGAAGCCCTCGCGGCCATGCAGCTCTCGCTGACCAGGGCCCTCGTGGCGAGCCTGGAGCCGTCCGACGGAGACACCTCGGACCTGGCGGTGGCGGCGTCGCTCGGCCGGCAGCTCCTCATGGAACTGGACAGCAGCCACCCGGCGGAGACCGCGGAAGTCCTCCGTCACCCGTTCGTCCAGACCTGGGCGAGAGGCCGCCTGCGCAGCGAGGCCGCCACAGACCGGGGTGCCGACCCGGGGGACGGAGCGCGCGACCGGGCGCACATCGCCGGGATCGCCGCGGCCGTCGCCCGGCGCGCGGGCGTCACGACGCGCCTTCCCCTGCCCGTACGGGACGGCCTCGCGCACCTGCCGGGACTGGGCGCGGTGCGGGTGGAACAGGCAGGACCCACGGCAGAGGTGACCGTCGAGGGGCCGGACCGGCCCCTCGACCGCTGGATCGGCGTCAGGCGGCTGACCGCACCCTGGCTGCCCCTCGCCCTGGACGACCTCGACCCGTACCGAGGCGCTCCCGTCGAAGACGTCGCCCGCCACGAGCTCGCCGCCCTCGACCGGCTCTCCCCGCGGCAGTGGACGGCCTGGCAGGTCGCACTCAGCCGGGCGGGACGCGAGCTGACCCTGTTGGTCCCGGAGTACGCCACGCCGCTGCGGGCGGCCCTCCGGGTCGTGGTGCCGCTGCGGCCGATGCCGGGGAACGGGAACTCGCCCGCCCGCCGCCGGCGGACGCCGTTCGGCGCGGTCGGCCTGGCGCTGCCCACGGGAACCGTCGACGGGGCCGCCACGCTGCTCCGGGAGTTCCAGCGCGTCAAACTCGGCGCGCTGATGGACGCGTACGTCTTCTTCGACACCGCGGGGCCCGCCACCCTCCGCGTACCCGGGCGAGACGTCCCCGTACCGGTGGCGGAAGCGCTCCACGACCTCTACGCCCGGGTCGCCCTGGCAGAACTCTGGCGTGCGCGTGCCATCGGGCCGCCCCCTCAGGAATCGCGGGGCGAAACGCGGTCGGCACAGGCCGCCGTGGCCTTCCGCAGCCACCTCACATGGGCCGACGCCGCCGTGGACGCGCTCGCCGCCCGGGCCGGGCAGGCCCCGGCCGGAGCGCGGTTCGTGACCGGGCTGCGCACCGCGATCGACCGCCTGGCGGCAAGCCCGGCCCCCGGGCCGACGGCTGCTCGCCACGCGTCCACCGTACGAAGAGCGGGGGTGTCCGCGTGACCACGGACAGCGGGAACAATGCCTTCGCCGGCCGCGCCACCCACGTGGTGCAGGCCGGGATCATCTACGGCGGCGTGCACGGCCGCGGGGACGCACCCTCGCCACCGGCCCTGCCGGTGCCGCGACAACTGCCCCGAGCCGTCACCTGTTTCATCGACCGGTCGGACGGCCTGGCCGCGCTGAGCGCGGTCGCCACCACGACGAACGGCGTCGCCACGGTCTCCGGACCGGCCGGGGTCGGCAAGAGCGCGCTCGCCGTCCACTGGGGACACCAGGCGAGGGACCGGTACCCGGACGGCCAGCTCTACGCGAACCTCAGGGGCTACGACCGGCTCGCTCCCCTCGCGCCCGAGGAGGTCCTCCACGGGTTCCTCTCGGCCCTGGGCGCGCCGGCCGACCGGATACCGGGCTCGCTGGACACCATGTCCGCGCTCTTCCGCTCCCTGCTCGACGGGAAGCGGGTGCTCCTGGTCGCGGACAACGCCGGCAGTGCCGACCAGATACGGCCCCTGCTCCCGTCCGCGCCCGGTTGCTTCACGATCGTCACGAGCAGGAGCCGGCTCGGCAACCTGACCGCCGTGGACGGCGCCACCCCCGTGCAGATCGGACCGCTGGACACGCCGCACGCGGTGGAGCTGTTCCGCAGGCTGTCGGGCGACGATGACGGGGAAGGCGCGATCCGGCTCGTCCGGCGCTGCGGCCGCCTCCCGCTCACCGTCCGCATCGCCGCCCAGCAAGCGGGCTCCGGCACGAGTCTGAGTGAACTGATCGAAGAGCTGGAAGGTGACGGCCGCCGACTGGAATCGCTGTCCACGCCCGATGAGCGAAGTGGAGTGCGCACCGTGTTCTCATGGTCCTATCAGCAACTTCCCCCCGCCGACGCCAGGGCGTTCCGGCTGCTCGCGCTGCATGCCGGGCCGGACTTCTCCGTGTCCACGGCCGCCGCGCTGATCGACCGGCCCGAGCCGGAGACCGTGCGGCTCCTGCGCGGGCTCGTGGCGGTCAACATGCTGGAGGTGGCGGGACCCAGACGGTACGGCTACCACGACCTGCTGCGGGACTACGCGCGGGAGCGGGTCGCGGAGGAGGAGACCCCGGAGGCACGGGCCCACGCGCTGGGCCGCGAACTGTCCCACTACCTGCTGATGGCGGACGCCGCGGACCGGGTCCTGGTCCCCGAGCGTCAGCACGTACCCCTCGAACACCACGCGCACGACGGGGTCCCACCGTTCCCGGGGCCCGAGGCGGCCCTCACGTGGTGCGACGCCGAACTGTCCAGCCTGGTGCCCGCCGTGGGCCAGGCGGAGGAACTCGGCCTGGACGACGTGGCCTGGAAGCTGCCGGTGGCGCTGGTGTACTTCCTGCGGCTGCGCCGGCACGACACCCACCGGCGGGCGCTGTCGGAGACCGCCGTGCGGGCCGCCCGTCGGCTGCACGACCGGTGGGCCGAGACCTGGAGCCTCATCTGTGTCGCCGGGGCGGAGTCGGACATGGGCCTCCACGAAGACGCCATGCGGCACTTCACCGAGGCGCTGACGATCAGCCGGGCCATCGACGACAGTCACTGGCAGGCGACCAGCATCTACAACATCGCCTGGACCCTCCGCCTCATGGGGCGCCACGAGGAGGCGCTGGAACGCCAGCGGGAGGCACTGCCGATCCACCGGAGCAACGGTGACCGGCGGGGCGAGTCGATCACACGGACCGAGATGGGCGCGTCGAGTCTTGCCCTCGGCCGGCCGACCGCGGCGTACGAGGAGTACGAGAAGGCCCTGGCCGGTGCCCGGACGTCGGCCGATCTGCCGACCGAGGCCAAGTCCCTGCACGGCCTCGCCGAGGTCTGCCGGGCCGTCGGCCGGACTGACGAGGCGATCGGCTGGTACGAGCAGGCCATAGACGTACGACGACGCATCGGCGACCTGTTCGGGCTGGCCCGCTCGCTCGACGGACTCGCCGGAGAGCTCACCGTCGGCGGCCGTGCGGTCGAGGCCCAGGAGGCCCTGGTCGAGGCGGTCGCGATCCTGGAGGCCCTCGGGAATCCGCTGGCGGAGGAGGTACGACGCCGTCTCGTGGCGAGCAGCGGCGGGACGGATCCCGGAACAGACGGGCAGTGAGCGGCGCCCCGGTCCGGGTGTCCGGGCAGGGGCGCCGTCTTTCTCACCCCACCTGGGCCGTACGGGCGAGGGCGTCGCGGGCCGCTGCCTCGGCGGTGGCGCGGTCCTCCGGGACCAGGCCGATGCGGGTGCGGCGGTCGAGGAGGTCGGAGGTGTCGAGGGCGCCTTCGTGGCGGACGGCCCACACGAGTTCGGCGCCGGTGACGGGGTGGCCGGGGACGACGGGTGCGGCGAGTGCGGGGTCCGCGAGGCCGAGGGCGTGGACGGCCGGTGCCTCGGAGCCGTACCGGTGGACGAGGCGGGGCGGCACGTCGAGTCCGGCCAGGGTCTGCGGCGAGGCGGCGCCGACGAGGGGGAGTGACGCGGTGCGGCACGCGCCGGCGGTCAGGCCCCGGGCGGCCACGGCCGCGTCGACGGCGTCCTGGGCCATGCGGCGGTAGGTGGTCAGCTTGCCGCCGACGACGGTGACGATGCCGTCGGGCGAGGTGAGCACGGCGTGCTTGCGCGAGATGTCGGCGGTGCGGCCCTCCGAGTCCCGGGTGTCGAGCAGGGGCCGCAGTCCGGCGAAGGCCCCGACGACGTCCGGGCGGTGGACGGTGACGTCGAGGGCGGAGCCGAGGACGTCGAGGAGGAAACCGATGTCGGTCTCGGGGACTTCCGGCACGTCGGGGACGTCGCCGTCGACGGGCTCGTCGGTGAGGCCGACGTACACCCGGCCGTCGCCCTGGGGCAGGACGAGGACGAAGCGGTTCGTCTCGCCGGGGATCGGGATGTGCAGTCCCGCGGAGAGCCGGCCGAGGGTCTCGGAACGCAGGACCAGATGGGTGCCGCGCGAGGGCCGGAGACGTACGTCGTCGACGAGGCCGCCCGCCCAGACTCCGGCCGCGTTGATGACGGTACGAGCGCGGACGCGCAGCTCCTGACCGGTGGTCTCGTCACGGACCAGCGCGCCGTCGTCGTGGAGTTCCAGGGCCCGGGTGCGGGTGAGGACGCGGGCGCCGTGGGCGGCGGCGGTGCGGGCGATCGCGGTGACCAGGCGCGCGTCGTCGGAGAGCTTGCCGTCCCAGGAGAGGAGGCCGCCGCGCAGCCCGACGGGGCGCAGGGCCGGGGCGAGGTGCCGGGTCTCGACGGCGGACAGCGTGCGCGGCTGCGGCAGCGTGCGGCGCGAGGTGCGGGCGCCGACGCGCAGCAGGTCGCCCGCGACGAATCCGGCGCGGGCGAGGGCGGCCTGGCCGCGGCTGACGAGCGGGGTGAGGGGGAGCACGAAGGGCTGGGCGCGGACGAGGTGGGGGGCGGTGCGCTCCATGAGGATGCCGCGTTCGACGGCGCTCTCGTGGGCGACGTCGAGTTGTCCCGACGCGAGGTAGCGCAGTCCGCCGTGGATCAGCTTGGAGCTCCAGCGGGACGTGCCGAACGCGAGGTCGTGCGCGTCGATCGCGGCGACGCTCAGTCCGCGGGTGGCGGCGTCGAGCGCGGCTCCGGCTCCGGTGGCGCCGAGCCCGACGACCAGGACGTCGACGACGTCGCCGTCGGCGAGCCGGTCCAGTTCGCGCCGGCGCCGTTCGGCGTTGAGCGAGGAGCCGGGCAGGGCGATGCCGCTCGTGGGGTGCACGGGGTTCATGGCGTGAGGGTCCTCTCAAGGAGGGTGCGCAGCTCGTCCAGGAAGGCGGCTTCGCTCAGGTCGGGATCGGTCTCGTCGGTCATGGTGCGCAGCGAGAGCGTGAAGGACTGGACGACGAGCAGCAGGGACCGGGCCTGCAGGTCGGGCCGGACGTGGCGGACGGAGCCGTCCTCGTGGCCGTCCTCGAGGGCGGTGTGGAGCAGCCCGAGCAGGGCGTCCTGGCTGGCTCCCCGCCGGTCGAGGATGTACGGCAGCAGCAGTTCGGGGTCGACGTCGAGGATCTTGTGGAACAGCGGGTGGGCCCGGAACGCGGCGGCTCCGGCGACGAGCCCCTCGACGATCCGGTCCCGCTGGGGCCGGTCGTCCTCGTCGGGCTGCATGGCGCCGGCGGCGACGGCGATCCACTCACGGGTCATCAGGTCGCCGACGAGGCTGCGTACGTCGGGCCAGCGCCGGTACAGCGTCATCCGGGACACGCCCGCGCGCCGGGCGACGTCGGTGAGGGTGGTCCGGCGCACGCCGACGGCGAGCACGCAGTCGCGTGCGGCGTCGAGTACGGGATCTGCGTCCACATGGTTGTGACGAATGGGCGTCATCTGTCACAGTGTAATGCCAGCGCGGGCCGAGTGGCAGCGCCGTTCGTGAACCAGACCGTGAGGAACCTCTCGAAGTGGACATGTTGTGGAGCGGCTGGGGCGACCCGGCCAAGGCGGCGCCCCTGCCCGAATCGGTGACCGGCCTGCTGCGGGACCTGCTCGGCGTCACCCCGCGCGAGAGCGGCCCGTCCGCCCTCGCCGACATCGACGCACCCGCCCCGGCACTGACCGACGAGGCGAGCGCCGCCCTGCGCGCCGCCGTCTCCGCACCGGACGGCGTACGGGACGACACCGAGACCCGCATCCGGCACACCCGCGGCAAGTCGACCCCCGACCTGCTGCGCATCCGCGCCGGAGAGGTCGACGACATCCCGGCCGCCGTCGTCCTCCCCGGCAGCCACGACGAGGTCCTCGCCGTCCTCGCGGCCTGCGCCGAACACGGCCTGTCCGCCGTCCCGTTCGGCGGCGGCACCTCCGTCGTCGGCGGCCTCGCGCCCACCACGAAGCGGCCCTTCGTCGCCCTGGACCTGCGCCGGCTCGACCAGCTCCTCGCCGTCGACGAGGTGTCGCGCACCGCGACCCTGCAGCCCGGACTGCGCGGCCCGCAGGCGGAGGCCCTGCTCAACGCGCGGGGCTGGACGCTCGGCCACTTCCCGCAGTCCTTCGAATGGGCCACCGTCGGCGGCTTCGCCGCGGCCCGCTCCAGCGGCCAGGCCTCGGCCGGCTACGGACGCTTCGACGAGATGGTCCTCGGCCTGACCGTCGCCACCCCCGAAGGCACCCTGGAGACGGGCCGCGCCCCCCGCTCGGCGGCCGGCCCCGACCTGCGGCAGCTCATCCTCGGCTCCGAGGGCGCCCTCGGCGTGATCACCGCCGTGACCGTGCGCGTCCGGCCCCTGCCGGAGAAGCGAATCTACGAGGGCTGGCGCTTCGCCTCCTTCGAGGCCGGCACCGCCGCCCTGCGCCGGCTCGCCCAGGACGGCCCGCGCCCCACCGTGCTGCGGCTGTCCGACGAGTCCGAGACCTTCATCGGACTCGCGCAGCCGGACGCCATCGGCCACACCGAACTCCCCGAGAACCCGGGCTGCATGGCCATCGTCGGCTTCGAGGGAACCGAGCAGGAGACGGCCGCCCGGCGTGCCGCCGCCCGTGAGGTCCTCCTCGCCTGCGACGGCGAGTTCATCGGCGAGGAGGCCGGCGACAAGTGGGAGCACGGCCGCTACAACGCGCCCTACCTGCGCGACGCGCTGCTCGACGCCGGCGCGTTCGCCGAGACGCTGGAGACGGCCGCCTTCTGGTCCGCGATCCCCGGCCTCTACACGGCGGTACGTGACGCGCTGACCAGCACCCTCACCGAGGCCGGCACGCCGCCGCTCGTCATGTGCCACATCTCCCACACGTACGAGAACGGCGCCTCGCTGTACTTCACCGTGGTCTCCGCGCAGGGTGAGGACGCCGTCGCGCACTGGGCGCCGGTGAAGCGGGCGGCCAACGACGCGATCCTGGCGGCGGGCGGCACCATCAGCCACCACCACGGCGTCGGCACCGACCACCGCGACTGGTACGCCCGCGAGATCGGCCCCCTCGGCATCCGTATGCTCCAGGCCGTCAAGGCCGAGATCGATCCGTCCGGCGTGCTGAGCCCCGGGGTCCTGATCCCCGTCCGCTGAGCACCGCCCCCGAAGCCCCTCCCTCCCGAACCCCCTCTTCTGCCGTCCGGAGGCCATATCCATGCGACAGTTCACCGCCGTCGTCAACCCCACCGCGGGGGGTTCCAGCGGCACGGCGGGCCTCCTCCCGGTGGCCCGGCTGCTGCGGGAGGCGGGCGCGCGGCTCGACACCGTCTACAGCCGCAGCCTGGAACACGCACAGGAACTCGCCCGGGAGGCCGGGGCGAAGGGGCACGTCGTGCTCGCCGTCGGCGGTGACGGCATGGCCGGCACCATCGGCGGCGCGCTCAGCGGCACGGACACGGTCTTCGGACTGGTCCCCGCGGGCCGCGGCAACGACTTCGCGCGCGCCCTGGGGCTTCCCACCGACGCCCCGGGCCTCGCCAAGGTGCTGCTCGACGGTGAACCGCGGGCCGTCGACACCATCCGGGTGGAGTCCGCCCAGCACGCCGGGACCTGCGTCCTCGGCAGCGTGTACGCGGGCGTCGACGCGGTGGCCAACCGCCACGCCAACGCCTCGCGCCTGCTGCGCGGCGCGGCCTCCTACTACGCCGGCGGCCTCCGGGCGGTCCTCGCCTGGAAGCCCGCCGCGTACCGCATCACCATCGACGGGGTCCGGCACGAGCGCACCGGCTACACCGTCGTCGCGGCCAACTCCGGCTTCTACGGATTCGGCAGGAACATCGCACCGGGCGCGCGGGTCGACGACGGCCTCCTCGACATCGTGGTGATCAAGGAGGCGCCCAAGCGGCTCTTCTTCGCCATGATGAACGAACTGAAGACGGGCGCGCACGTGAAGCGTCCCCAGATCGAGATCCTGCAGGGCAAGGAGGTCCGCATCGAAGCCGACCGCCCCCTGCCGTACGGCGCGGACGGCGAGGTCGACGCGACCCTGCCGGTGACCCTCAGGGCGATGCCCGCGGCCCTCCGCGTACTGGCCTGACCACGGTCGCGGAACGCCCACTCCCCGGCGGGCCGGGTCAGCCGAGGGCCGCCGGGG
>NZ_JBSHDU010000069.1:0-43146 GCF_053616475.1 Streptomyces sp. NPDC055815
ACCAGCGCGAAGACCGCGATCGTGGTGACGACGAAGGCCACGTCGGCCATCGTGAGCTCCCGGATGAAGGAAGAAGGAAGAACGGATTCTCGGACCAGATGAGGAAACCTCTTCCTGCTTCGCCCACCGCCGCCGTTGACGTGCCCCTAACGCCGTCAATGCCCGTCTTGACGGTTCTCGTACGGCCGGGACCCCCCTGACCGCACCCATTGCCAGCCATCCGGAACGGACATATCTTCGAGCCGACACCTACGGACCGGGATGCTCGTCAGTCCCGGGGCGGTCCGCCGTTCACGGGCCGGACGGCGGGGAGTGACCTCCAGGACGACGGAGGGCGCTGGACGCCGGGCGTACGGGATATCCGTATCCACGTACCCGCAGGAGCTGAGCAGCACATGAGCAAGCACGTCCTCGCCCAGAACCAGTACGGCAAGGCCGAGAACCGCATCGTCACGGTCACCCGCAAGGGCAACGACGGCGCGTGGCACGAGATCCGCGACCTGAACGTGTCGGTGGCCCTGCGCGGCGAGTTCCGCGACGTCCATCTGACCGGCGACAACGGCAACTGCCTGCCGACCGACACCACCAAGAACACGGTCTACGCCTTCGCCAAGGAGCACGGCGTCGCCTCCCCCGAGGCCTTCGGCATCCTCCTCGCGCAGCACTTCGTGTCCTCCCAGGCCGTGATCCACGAGGCGCAGATCCGCGTCGAGGAGTACGCCTGGGAGCGGATCTCGGTGCCGAGCCGCAAGGAGCAGCACTCCTTCTCCCGCAAGGGTCAGGAGGTCCGTACGGCGCAGATCACGTACTCGGAGACCAGCGGCCTCCAGGTCCTGTCGGGCCTGAAGGAGCTGACGGTGATGAACTCGACCAACTCCGAGTTCCACGGCTTCATCAAGGACGAGTACACGACGCTCCAGGAGGCGTACGACCGCATCCTGGCCACCAAGGTGACCGCCCGCTGGGCGAATTCGGCCTCGGCGGCCGGCAACCCGGAGCACGACTGGGACGCCTCGTACGCGAAGGTGCGGCGGCACATGCTGGAGGCGTTCGCGGAGACGTACAGCTACTCGCTGCAGCAGACGCTGCACGCGATGGCGGACCGGGTCCTGGACCACGTCTCCACGGTCAACGAGGTCCGGCTCAACCTGCCGAACAAGCACCACTTCCTGGTGGACCTGGAGCCGTTCGGCCTGAAGAACGACAACGAGGTGTACTTCGCGGCCGACCGGATGTACGGCCTGATCGAGGGCACGATCCACCGCCAGGGCGTCCAGCCGGTGATCGCGACCAGCGACTGGATCACCGCCTGACCCCGCGGGTCACCCCGGCCTGGCCGTCTCCACTCCCAGCCATACGGCTCCGAGTCCGGCGGCCAGGCTCCCGGCCGCGTTCAGCACCGCGTAGCCCTTCGCCCCGTTCTCGTACAGCCGGAACGTCTCGTACGAGAAGGTGGAGTACGTGGTGAGGGCGCCGCAGAAGCCGGTGCCGAGCAGCAGGTGGGCCTGGGCGGAGGAGACGCCGGTCAGGAGTCCGAGGACGAACGACCCCACGACGTTGACGGCGAAGGTGCCCCAGGGGAAGACCGAGTCGTGGCGGGCCTGGACCGCGCGGTCGGTGAGATAGCGCAGGGGTGCGCCGACGGCGGCCCCGGCCACGACGAGCAGCCAGTTCACGCGGGCCGCCCCCCTCTCCGTACGAGCACCCGGGCGGCGGCGACGCCCGCCCAGACGGCGGCGAGGGCGGTGAGCAGGGTCCCGCCCAGATAGAGGAGGCCCCGGGTCGGGTCGCCCGCGCTCAGCAGGCGCTGGGTGTCGAGGCTGTACGTCGAGAAGGTGGTGAACCCGCCGCAGAAGCCGGTGCCGAGGAAGGGCCGGAGCAGCGGGTGCGGGGCGGTCGTGGTCTCGGTGAGGAGGACCATGAGGACGCCGAGCACGGCGCAGCCGGAGGCGTTCACCGTGAGGACCGTCCAGGGGAAGGCGCCGTCGGGCGTGGGCCAGGCGAGCGAGGCGCCGTAGCGCGCGGCCGCGCCGAGGGCGCCGCCGGCGGCGATCACCGCGACGACCGGCAGTTCCTTCCGCAGCGCCATGCGCCCAAGGTTAAGGGTCGCGTCGGGCCGCGGTGGCGCGAGGCGAGGCGCACAGGCGCGGTCCCCGGCCTGGGGCATTAACCGCGGTCCGGCCCGTGCAGCCTCGCTCTGCGATGGTCCGGCCACGCCGTGCGACGGGTCAAAGCGGGGCCGGCGAGTCTGTCAGATCCCCCCGCGGGGTATCGCCCCGCTGTTCCCGGGGTGGGTGGGGAGCCTTGACGGGGGTCCGTGACCGGGCGGTGGCGGGGTGTCTGACCTGCGCGGACGGAGGGGGAGGTGGTCCGGCCACCATCCGGAATCCATTTCGGGTGCCGGGTACACCTCGTCCCGGGGTGCGGGGGCGGGCGAAGGTGGTGGAGCAGCGGGAGGGAGCTGCGCAACCTTCGGGCAGGAGTGTCGTGAGTACATCCGTCGCAACCAAGCGCAGGGCCGCCACCGGGGCCGTCGCCCCGGCCGTGCCCCTGGGCGTCGTCAGGTCCTCCGGCGGCGCGGCCGATTCGCGCGAGGACGTCTACGCCGAGCTGTGTGCCGCGCTGTTCTCCGGCTTCCCGCGCCGCGACCAGCGGCTGAAGGCCGAGCAGTACCTGCACGGTCTACTGACGGCGCAGGGCCGCAAGTCGATCCGGAACATCGCCGCGCAGATCGGTGGTCCCGCGGCCGAGCAGAGCCTGCACCACTTCGTCTCCAGCTCCACCTGGGACTGGCAGCCCATGCGGGCCGCGCTCGCCAAGTACCTGGAGCGGAACGGCTGCCCGCAGGCGTGGGTGGTGCGGCCGATGCCGATCCCGAAGGCCGGAGAGCACTCGGTGGGCGTGGACCGGCGGTTCGACCCGGAGCGCGGTCAGGTCTTCCACGGTCAGCAGGCGTTCGGGGTGTGGTTCGCGAGCGACGAGCTGAGCGTGCCCGTCAACTGGCGGCTGTTCCTGCCGGATCCGTGGGTGAACGACCGTACGCGGCGCGACCGCGCGGAGGTTCCGCAGGAGGCCGGCGAGGAGACGCTCGAGGAGTGCGCGGTCGCGGCGGCGCTCGACACCGCCCGCTGGACCGACGTCACCCGCAAGCCGGTGCTGCTCGACATCCGGGGCGGTGCGGGGCGTGCGGCCCTGACGCGGCTCGCCGGGGCGGGCGTGCCGGTGGTGGCCCGGATCAACCCGGGTTCGCGGCTCGCGATCGCCGACCGTTCCCTTCCGGGCTTCGGTGCGGGTCCGCTGTCGGCCGTGCAGATCCTGGAGTCGCTCAAGGGGCTGCGCAGGCCGGTGAGCTGGGTGGACACGGTGGCGGGGGCGCGGACCTCGCGGACCTCGCTGGCGACGGCCGTCCGGGTCGCGCTGCCCACGCCGGGCGGGGAGCGGATGCGTCCGCTGGTGCTGCTCGGCGAGTGGGACGACCCGCGGCGGGCCCCGGCCCGGGTGTGGATCAGCGATCTCACGAACTCCCCGGTCGGGTCGCTGGTGCGGATCACCAAGCTCGCCCGCCGGGTTGAGCGGGACTTCGTGGAGGTCGGCGAGGGCGCGGGGCTGCGGGACTTCGTGGGCCGTTCGTTCCGCGGCTGGCACCGTCACATCACGCTGGCCTCGGCGGCCCACGCGGCGACGGTCATGGCGGGCGGCTGGGACGCGGCGTACGACACGGGCTACGTCGCGCGACGCTCGGCGAGCTGAGGACCGGTCGGGTCCGGCGGGCCGGCGGGATCCCCCAGGCTCAGCCGGATCCCCCCGGCTCAACCGGCCCCCAGGCTCAGCCGGATCCCGCGGGTCCTGTCGGTCCCGCCGGGCCGCGGCCGCGGGCCAGGACCTCTCGGGTGCGCTGGAGGCGCAGGGCCAGCTGGACCTCCAGGACCTGGCCGGGCTTCTGCCATTCCGGGCCGAGGAGTTCCCCGATCCGTTCCAGGCGGCGGGAGACCGTGTTGGGGTGGACGTGGAGCGCCTCGGCCGCGTTCGTGGGGCTGCCGCCGGAGGCGAAGTACGCCTCCAGGGTGTGGGTGAGGTCGGTGAACCGCTCGGCGTCGTAGTCGAGCACGGGCCCGATCGCGGCCTCGACGAAGCCGTCCACGTCGTTGTCGTCGGAGAGCAGCAGGCCGAGGAAGCCGAGGTCCTGCACGGAGGCCGCGGAGCCGGTGCCGCCGAGCGCGCTCATGGCGTCCAGGCAGCGGCCGGCCTCCTGGTGCATCCGTCCGACGCCGTCGGGGCTCTGGGCGGGTCCGGCGGCGGCGACGGAGACGGGGTGCCCGAGCAGCGGGGACAGTTCGGCGGCGACGGCCTTGGCGGCGGCCGAGGCGTCGATGCCGGGGAGCAGCAGCACGATGCAGCCGCCCTGCACGGTCTTGAGGCCGCAGAGGCGGTACGCGTACGAGGACGCCCAGACGACCGCCCGGCCCTGCTCGCCGCCCTCGGGCCGGGCGAGCACGAGGACGTGCGGTTTGCGCAGGTCGACGCCGAGGCGGCGGGCGCGCTGGGCTATCTGCTGCGGGGCGTGCGGCGGGTCGGCGATGAGGTCGTCGAGGAGTTCGTCGCGGACGGGTCCTTCGGCGACGGCGGTGGAGCGGCGCATCAGGAGGAGGAAGGCGACGGACTGGGCGGCGAGTTCGAGGAGGCGTTCGTCCTCGCCGGTGAGGCCGCCGGCGGCGCGGATGACGAGGCCGCCGAGGTCCTCGGAGCCCGCGATGACGGGGGCGACCCAGGTGTCGTCGGCGGCGAGGACCGGGCGGCGGCGGGCGTGGGCGTCGAGGGAGGCCTTGGCGACGGCCTCCTCGTCGAGGCCGGGGATGTCTCCGGCGGTGGCGAGGGTGCGGCCGCCGGGGTCGCGGATCAGCACGGTGGCGTCGAGGGCGTCGCCTGCGGCCTTGGCCACGTTGCACAGGTCGCCGCCGGCGAGGACGAGGTTCATGATGCGGCCGTGGGCCTCACTGACGTGCCGCATCCGGGTGAGGCTGGTGCGGACCCGGGAGCTGTCCCGCTCCAGTTCGGAGACCTCGGCGCGGGTGCGGTCGAGGAGGCCGGCCTTGTCGACGGCGAGGGCGGCGAGGTCGGCGAGTCCGGCGAGGAGCGCGATCTCGTCCGGGGTGTGGTGGCGGACGCGCCGGTCCGCGCCGTAGAGGGCGCCGATGACGGTGTCGCCGCTGCGCAGCGGCGCGGCCACGATGGCGTGGAGTCCTTCGGCGCGCAGGGCGGATTCGGCGGTCTCGTCGAAGGCGGGGGCGTGGACGCCGGCGTCGAGGGAGCCGGAGGGGGCGAAGCGCTCGTCGGCGAGGTAGTCGGCGGTCCAGACGGGTTCGCCGTGGAGCTGGACGGCGCCGCCGAGTCCGTACCCCTCGGCGATCCGGAGTCCGGGGGTGAGGCGGGGGCCGGGGCCGGTGGCCGTGCGGGAGCCTTCGGTGGTGTGGACGTAGCTGGCGCCGTGCGGGCCGCGCAGGGTCACATAGGCGAGGTCGAGGTCGAGGAGCCGCCGGGCGCGGCGGGTGATGACCCGCAGCAGGCTGTCGAGGTCGTAGGAGAGGGTGAGGTCGCGGGCGGTGTCGGTGAGGGTGGCGAGTCCGGCCTCGCGGCGGGCGTCGCGGGCGTGTGCGGCGCGGACCTCGCCGGCGAGGTCCACGGCCCGTTCCAGGCGGTGGAGTTCGGGGCCGGTCAGTCCGGTCTCCCGGGCCTCGTCGAGGAGGGTGTCGAAGCGGGCGGGCGGGGCCTGCCGGGCGAGCAGTTCGAGGACCGTGAGCAGCGCCTCGGCACCACCGGCTTCGTCCGCGCCGTGCGAGGTCATGGCCCTACTCCCGTAGTTGAGCGATAAATCGGGCACCTGGGAGGAAAACCCGTACTGCTCGCCGAAAGTAATTCGGCTTCGGGAGTCGGTCAACGGTGAGTTGCCGCACTTCATTCCCCGTGGCGTCGCGGTCGTCCTGTCGGGGGTCAGCCGACGGAGCCCACGGGGACGAGCCGGGCGCGCGCGGGGTCGTACGGCGCCGTGGCGTAGTGGGCGGGGGCGTACGGGGCGGGGCGGCCGGGGACGTACTGCGCGGGGATCCGCGGCGGGTACACGGGGCGGCCCGCGGTGTCCCGCACGGCGAGGACCGAGCGCTGGAGCCTGCGGAGCCGCGCGGAGGGTTCCATGCCGCTCTCGCCCTTGAGGTTCCTGCGCAGCCGCTCGTACACGACGAGGGCCTCGTCGTGCTGTCCGCAGCGGAGCAGGGCGACCATGAGGTGGGCGTGGAGGGGCTCGTTGGCGCGGTAGCGGGCGACGAGTCCGGTGAGTTCGGAGACGAGTTCGACGTGCCGGCCGAGACCCAGCTGGGCTTCCATCCACTGGTCGAGGACGCTGAGCCGGGAGGTTTCGAGGCGTTCGATCTCCCTGCGGAGCCGGGGTCCCGCGGCGACGCCCGCGTAGGGTTCGCCGCGCCACAGGGCGAGGGCCTCGCCGAGGCGGAGGGCGGCCCGGGACAGGTCGCCGGCCTCCATGGCCCGGTAGCCGGCGCCGGCGGCGCGCTCGAACTGCCAGACGTCGTGGGGGCCGCCGCCGGTGTCGAGGCGGTAGCCGCCGGGCTGGGAGACGAGGATCGCTTCGGCGCTGCGCCGGTCCGACCAGCCGGGGCGCGGCTCCGCCGGTTCGGTGTCGCGCAGGGCGGCCGCGATGAGGCTCCGCAGCCCGGCTATGTGTGCCTGGAGTTCGGCGCGGGCGCCGCGGGGTGCGCCGGACGGCCACAGCTCCTCGGTCAGGACCGTCACGGGGACGACCTGGTCGGCGCTGGCCGTGAGCAGGGCGAGCAGCTGCCGGGGCGCGGCCGCCGTCGGGGTGATGGACACCCCGTTCTCACGTACCGACAGTCCCCCCAGAATCCGGACGTCCACCTTGCCCCCTCATGCCTGTGCGGTGTCTGCGCGCGGGTTGACTCTCGATGATTAGAAAAGACCCCCGTAGGCATGTCAATAAGAAACCGGAGGGTACGGAACGAGACTCCCGGATATCGTGGTGATTCACCCCGTTCGTCCATATTTCTGGGCGTCAGGTTTTCGTCACAGGCGCAGATCTTGTCCCTACCGAGAGGCTGTTTCAGGACGCGGGGGTACGGTTTCCCGGGGTCCTCGGGGATGCCGGGAGGGTCGACACGCGCGAGTTCACGCCAGAAACCAGCACTCGGGTACGGTTCCCCGGCGGGTCCCTACAGCACCGCGGCGGCGGTGAGCAGCCCGAACGCGAGGACGATCAGGGCCGTACGCACGCGGTGGAAGCCGTTCCAGCGCTTCTCGAAGGCGGCCCGCACCGCCGCCGGCTCGTCCTGGGAGGCGGCGAGCGCGTTGTTGAGCGGGACGTTCCCGCCGACGGTCACCGCGTGGTTGAGGACCGCGCAGACGAGCCCCGCGAGGACCAGCCACTTCTGGGTGTCCGTCCGCCCGTCCTGGGGGACGAAGAACGCGGCGGCGGGGAAGGCGATCACGCCGAGGAAGACCGTGAGGAACACGGCCTTCGGCACGTACTCGTTGATCCGGCGCATCGCCGTGACGAACTCCGGGTCCGTCAGCCGGGCGAGCGCGGGCATGATCCCGGTCTGGAAGATGAGCAGGAAGCCGGCGTAGAGCCCGGTGCTTCCGACGGCGAGGGCGAGCAGCAGGGTGGCCATGCGGCCATTCTGACCCGCTGCCCGCCCCGTGCGTCAGCTGTACGGGTCACCCGACCTCAACTCGCCCTCCCCGGAAGGGTTCTCACCCTCCCGGGGGCCGAGCAGCCCGGAGGCCTGACGGAGGGCGTCGGCCAGCTCGCGGACCACCGCGGAACCCGAGCGGTCGGCGATCGCCCCGGCGCGGTTCGTGAGCGCCGGGAGGCCCGGGGCGCCCGGCAGGTCGCCGCCGCGCAGGGCGTCCGCGAAGTAGGCCGTGATCGCCGTCAGTTGCAGGCTGTCGTGGCCCTCGCCCCAGATGTCGCCGGTCAGCGCCGCCGTCCCGACCGTGCCGGAGCGCTCGTGCGGGGCCCGGGACTGCGGGTCGAGCCAGCGGACCGTCGCGGTGGCGACCGTCCCCGTGGTCCCGGGCCGGGTCTTCACCGCGTAGAGCGCGGTGACCGTGTGGCCGGCCCCGATCTCGCCGCCGTCCACCCGGTCGTTCCGGAAGTCCTCGTCGGCGACCTCCCGGTTCTCGTAGCCGATGAGCCGGAACTTCTCCACGGTCCGCCGGTCGAAGGCGACCTGCGCCTTGGCGTCGCGGGCGCGCAGCTCGACATGGGCCGGCAGCTGGTCGACGAAGACCTTCCGGGCCTGCGCCGAGGTGGAGACGTACGTCGTCTGCCCGTCGCCCTTGTCGGCGAGCCGCTCCATGAAGTCGTCGCCGTACTCGCTGCCGACGCCGACGCCGAAGAGGGTGATCCCGTACTCCCTGCGCTCCTCGTCGATCCGCGCGAGGATCGACTCGGCCTCGGTGTCACCGGTGTTGGCGAGCGCGTCGGAGAGCAGCACCACCCGGTTGGTGGCGCCCTTGCGGTGGCCGGCGACGGCGACGTCGTACCCGGTGCGGACGCCCGCCTCCACATTGGTGGAGGAGCTCGTCGCGAGGGCGTCGACGACCTCGCGGATCCGGCCGCGGGCCTCCCCGACGCGGGTCATGGGCAGCTTGGTCTCCGCCTCGTCGCTGAAGGTGACGAGCGCGATCGAGTCGTCGTCGCGCAACTGGCCGGCGAGCAGCCCGAGGGACTCCTTGACCAGGTCGAGCCGGCCCGGCTCGTCCATCGAGCCGGAGACGTCGACGACGAAGGTGAGGGCGGCGGGCGGGCGTTCGGCCGTGCGGTCGGCGCCCCGGGTGGCGAGCCCGACGCGGACCAGGGACCAGCCGTCCCGCCCGGCGCGGGCCCCGTCGAGGGTCACGCTGAAACCGTTGTCCTTCGGCCGCTCGTAGTCGGGGCGGAAGCTGTTGACGAACTCCTCGGGGCGCACGGTCGTCGGGTCGGGCAGCCGCCCCTCGGCGAGGGTGCGGCGGGCATAGCCGTACGAGGCCGTGTCCACGTCGAGCGCGAACGTGGACAGGTAGTCGGGGGCGGGCGCCGGCGAGCGCTGCTCGCCCTCACGGGGCGCGGCCGTCCGGCCGTCGGGGGCGGCGGCGCCGCCCTTGGGCGCCCGCGTGCTCGACCGGTCGCCGGCGCTTCCGCCGCCGCTCGCGGAGCAGCCTGTGGCGGCGAGGCCGGCCGCGAGCAGCGTCGCGACCACGGCCGGGAACCGGGCCCGGTGGCGCCGGGCCGTCGGCCTGTCGTGTCGTTCCATCTCATCTCCCCCTCTTCGTCGGGCACTTGTGAATGTGACGAACGAGAGGCCCGCTGGGAGCAGTCGAAGGAGTTGCGGATGGATCTCGATGCGGCAACGGCGACACGGGTGAAGCCGGGTGGCATGGATTCGCCATCCTTTTCAACAGGGGTTGTCACCGTGTGCAGTCACATGCGTACATGGAGTGGACATCGATCGGGCGGGGGTGGTGAGCGGTGGCAGAGAGCGCGGGCTCCGTGATGCTCGCCCGTTCGGCGATGAACCGGGCCGCGACCGAGGGACAGCGGCCCGCCGGGCGGCCGGTCCGGGGCGCGCGGCGCATCAGTGCCGCGCTCGCCGGGCTGGCCGCCTCCACCCGGCACGAGTTGCTGACCTTCGACGACCCGGTCGCCTCCGCGGGCTTCGCGATCCCCGAGCCGTTCCTGGAGCTGGCGGGAGCGTGCATGCGGGCCGCGGCGGAGCGGGCCGAGGAGGTCAGACGGATCGTCCCGCGGCACGCGCTGCCCCGGCTCGAAGGGGGGCTCCGGATCCCCGGCCGGGCCCGCCTCGCGGAGGCCATCCCGTTCAAGATGATCCTCGTCGACCGGACGGTCGCCGCGGTCCCGCTCGATCTGGAGCTGCTCTACAACGGGCTGCTGCTCATCCGGGACCCGGTGGTGGTGCAGGCCCTCGTCCGGGCCCATCACGCCTGCTGGGCGGCGGCCGAGGACCTGACGTACGCGGCGCCGCCTCCGCCGCCGCCCGGTGATCTGCCGCACCAGCTGCGGCCGGTGCTCGACGCCCTCCTGTCGGGGGTCACGGACGAGACGGCGGCCGCCCGGCTCGGCATGTCCGCGCGGACGTACAGCCGCAGGGTGGGCGAGCTGATGGCGGCCCTCGGCACGACGAGCCGCTTCCGCGCGGGCGCGGAAGCGGCTCGGAGGGGGTGGTTGTAGGGCCTAGGACACGATGTCCTTGCGGGCGAAGCCGCGGAAGGCGAGCGCGAAGAGGACCAGGGCGTACGTGAGGGAGATCGCCGTGCCCTTCACCATGCCGCCCCACTCCAGCTGGGGCTGGAGCGCGTCGATCCAGGCGAACTGCCAGTGCGCGGGCAGGAAGTCACGCCAGTCGCCGAGCGCCGTGACGGCGTCCAGGACGTTGCCGACGATGGTCAGGCCGACGGCGCCGCCCACCGCGCCGAGCGGGGCGTCGGTGCGGGTGGACAGCCAGAAGGCGAGGCCGGCGGTGACCAGTTGGGAGGCGAAGACGAAGACGACGGCGATCCCGATCCTGAACAGGGCGTCCCCGGCGGGCACCGAGCCGCCCGTCGGCAGCAGGAGCGGCCCCCAGCCGTAGGCGACCGTGCCGGCCGCGAGGGCCACGAGCGGGAGGAGGACCATCGCGGCGGCGCTGTAGGCGAGGGCGACCGCCAGCTTGGAGGCGAGGAGCCGGGAGCGCGGGACGGGCGCGGCGAGCAGATACCGCAGGGAGGACCAGCTCGCCTCGGAGGCGACCGTGTCCCCGCAGAACAGTGCCACCGGGATGACGAGGAGGAAGCCGGCCGAGACGAAGAGGCAGGTCGCCGCGAAGTTGGCGCCGGAGGCCGTCGCCGTGTCCATCAGGGTGATGCGGCCGTTGCGGTCGCCGTCGGCGCCGCCGATCGCGAAGGCCGCGATCAGGACGAAGGGCAGGGCGACGAGGATGCCGCCCATGACCATGGTCCGCCGGCGCTTCCACTGGCGGAGGGCCTCGACGCGCAGCGGCAGGGTGTGTCCGGGCCGGTAGCCGGGGGCACTCGTCTTCGGGGTGGGCTGGGTGGCCGTGGTGGTCACGCGGCTCCTCCGATCAGGGTGAGGAAGGCGTCCTCCAGACGCCGGTGGGGGCCGACGCCGGTCAGCGGCACGTCCAGGCGGACGAGTTCGCCGATGAGGGCGGTCGGGTCGAGGCCGTCGAGGCGGACCAGGAGCCCGCCGTCGGTGCGGGCGGCGGAGCCGACGCCCGGCAGGGCGCCGATCTTCTCGACCAGGGCGTCGGGGACGGTCTCCCCGAGGGTGACGAGCAGGGTGTCGCCGGAGCCGGTGATCTCGGCGACCGGTCCGGCCTGCACGAGCTGCCCCCGGTCCATGACGACCAGATGGGTGCAGGACTGTTCGACCTCGGCGAGGAGGTGGCTGGAGACGATGACGGTCCGGCCCCCGGCCGCGTACCGGATCATCACCTCGCGCATCTCGCGGATCTGCGGCGGGTCGAGGCCGTTGGTCGGCTCGTCGAGGATCAGCAGGTCGGGCAGGCCCAGCATGGCCTGGGCGAGGGCGAGGCGCTGCCGCATGCCCTGCGAGTAGGTGCGGACGGCCCGTTCGAGGGCGCCGCCCAGGTTCGCGATGCGCAGGGCCTCGTCGACGTGGGCGTCCTCGGCGGGGCGGCCGGTGGCCTTCCAGTACAGGTCCAGGTTCTCCCGGCCCGAGAGGTGCGGCAGGAAGCCGGCGCCCTCGACGAAGGCGCCGACGCGGGAGAGGACCGGGGCGCCGGGCCTGATGGCCTGGCCGAAGACCCGGATCTCGCCCTCGTCGGGGGTGATGAGGCCCATCAGCATGCGCAGGGTCGTCGTCTTGCCCGCGCCGTTCGGCCCGAGGAGGCCGAGGACCTGGCCCTGCTCGACGCGGAAGGAGAGGTCACGGACGCTGTACCGGTCGCCGCCTTTGTACTTCTTCGACAGGCCGGTGATCTGGAGGGGTACGGCGGCGAGTTCGGGCTCGGGCGCGGGGGCGGCCGTCCGGCGGCGGGCGGTGAGCAGCAGGGCGGCGGCAGCGGCGAGGCCGAGGAGCGGCAGGCCCCACACCCACCAGGGCAGGGCGGCGGCCTGGGTGGCGAGGCCGGGCGCGGTGGGCACGGTGAGCGGGCCCTCGACGGCGACGGTGTAGCCGGCGGGGACCGTCGGGGAGGCGTAGCCGAGGTCGGTGGCGGCGACGACGAGCCGCAGCCGGTGCCCGGCCTCCACCTCGTGGTCGATCGCGGGCAGCGTCAGCGTGACGCTCTTCCCGGCCTTGGCGCCCTCGACGCGGACGGGGGTGACGAGCTGGGCGGGCAGCACCTGCTGCCGTCCGTCGGGCCCCACGTCGTACACCTTGGCGAAGAGGACGGCGGAGCCGTCGGCGGCGGTGGAGGTGACCTTGACGCGGACGGTCGGCGTGCCGGTGATCCGTACCGCCTCGGTCTGCGGCTCGGCGTCGAAGCGGGCGTGCTGGCCGGGGAAGTCGAGGGAGAGGCCGACGCCCAGGGTGGAGAGTCCGCTGAGTCCGCCGCCGAGGCCGGGGACGGCGGAGACGGCGGGCGGTGCGGCGCCCGGCGGGTTGGTGAAGGTCTGCGGCGGCCCGTCGAGGGTGAGGCGCGTGGGGCCTGAGGTGAGTCCCGGGTAGTGGTCGGCGGTCGCGGCGCGCAGGGTGGCCTGCCCGTCGGTGGAGTCGACGCCGCCGGTGCGGCTGACCCGGAAGGCGGGGCCGGTGTCGACGGACGTGTCCCGCTTCAGCCAGCGGTCGAACCAGGTGCTGATGCGGTGTTCGACGCGCTCGGTCTCGCGGTCGCCGCCGTCGTGGCCGCCGGAGATCCAGTCGACGGCGACGGGCGCGCCGTTGGCCGTGAGGGCGCGGGCCATGGCGTCGGACTGGGCGAGGGTGAAGAGGGAGTCGGACTGGCCCTGCACGAGGAGCGCGGGCACCTTGACGCGCGCGCCGACGGCGGAGGGGCTGCGGGCTTCGAGGACGGCGCGGGCGGCGGCGTCGGGCTTCCCGGCGACGGCGACGCGCTGGTAGAGGGAGCAGAGCTCGGCGGTGAACCGGCCGCAGGACTCGTCCTTGCCCGGGGCGCCGGCCTGGGTCGGGGAGCCGCCCTGGGTCGGGGCGCCGCCCTGGGTCGGGGCGCCGCCCTGGGTCGGGGAGCCGGCCTGGGTCGGGGCGCCGGCCGAGAAGAAGATCCCGGCCCAGAGCTTCTTGAAGACGCCGTTCGGGAAGAGGGCGTCGGCGAGGTTCCAGTAGGTGATCTGCGGGGCGATCGCGTCGACGCGCGGGTCGTGGCCGGCGGCGAGCAGGGAGATCGCGCCGCCGTAGGAGGCTCCGGTGAGGCCGACGCGCGGGTCGCCGGGCTTGTCGAGGAGGACCTCGGGGCGGGCGGCGAGCCAGTCGATCAGCTTCGAGACGTCCTTGACCTCGTGGTCGGGGTCGTTGAGGCCGATCTCTCCGGTGGAGGCGCCGAAGCCGCGGGCGGACCAGGTGAGGACGGCGTAGCCGTCGCGGGCGAGGCCCTCGGCCTGGGCGCGGACGTCGTCCTTGGAGCCGCCGAAGCCGTGGCCGAGGAGGACGGCGGGCCGGCGTCCGTCGCCCGCGCCGGTGAAGTACGAGGTGTCGAGCCGTACCCCGTCGACGTCGAGCATCCGGTCCGCGCGGTGCACGGGCGGCGGATCGTCCTGGGCGACGGCGGTCCAGGTGCCGGCGCCCGCGAGGACGGCGAGCGCTGCGGTGACCGCGGCCCACCGGGGAAGTCGGAGTCGCATGGTGTCGAGCCTAGGGGCCCGGGCTGTGCGGCACGGCTGCCCGGAGACGGAAGTCCCGCACCTCCTGGAGTCGTACGCAGTACGGTCCGCGTACAGCAGGCGCGGTACGGACACAGGGAGACGGCGTGGAGATCCGGCGGGCGACGACGGTGGCGGAACTGCTGGCGGCGGAGCACCTGTACGACGGTCCGGCCCGGGAGGCGTGGGCGGCCCGCTTCCTGGCGGCGCCGGGCCACCTCATGCTGATCGCGTACGCGGAGGACGGCTTCCCGGCCGGGTTCGTGTCCGGGATCGAGATGCTGCATCCCGACAAGGGCGTGGAGATGTGCCTGTACGAGCTGTCGGTGGACGAGTCCCACCGGCGGCGGGGCATCGGGCGGGCGCTGACGGAGGCGCTGGTGGCTCAGGCGCGGGCGCGGGGCTGCCGGGGCGCGTGGGTGCCGGTGGACACGGACAACGAGCCGGCGCTGGCCACGTACCGCTCGGCGGGCGCGGTGGACGAAGGGGTGTTCGCGATGCTCGGCTGGACGTTCGACGGGGACGCCTGACGCGCAGGGGAAGGCCCCCGGGGTGTGCTGTCCAGCACCCCGGGGGCCGTTCGAGGGCCTGCGGGTCCCGTCAGTGGTTGCGCGGGAAGCCCAGGTCGACGCCCGCGGGGGCCTCGGACGGGTCCGGCCAGCGGGTGGTGACGACCTTGCCGCGGGTGTAGAAGTGCACGCCGTCGTTGCCGTAGATGTGGTGGTCGCCGAAGAGCGAGTCCTTCCAGCCACCGAAGGAGTGGTAGCCCACCGGCACCGGGATCGGCACGTTCACGCCGACCATGCCGGCCTGGACCTCCAGCTGGAAGCGGCGGGCGGCGCCGCCGTCCCGGGTGAAGATCGCGGTGCCGTTGCCGAACGGCGAGGCGTTGATGAGGGCCAGGCCCTCCTCGTACGACTCGGCGCGCAGCACGCAGAGGACCGGGCCGAAGATCTCGTCCTGGTAGGCCTTGGCGGAGGTCGGGACGTGGTCCAGGAGGGACAGGCCGATCCAGTGGCCGTTCTCGTGGCCCTCGACGGTGTAGCCGGTGCCGTCGAGGACGACCTCGCAGCCCTCGTCCGCCGCGCCGTGCACGTAGGAGGCGACCTTGTCGCGGTGGACGGCCGTGATGAGCGGGCCCATCTCGGAGGTCGGGTCGGTGCCGGGGCCGATCTTGATCTTCTCGGCGCGCTCGCGGATCTTCTGGACGAGCTCGTCGCCGATGGAGCCGACGGCCACGACCGCGGAGATCGCCATGCAGCGCTCGCCGGCGGAGCCGTAGGCCGCGGAGACGGCCGCGTCGGCGGCGGCGTCGAGGTCGGCGTCCGGGAGGACCAGCATGTGGTTCTTCGCGCCGCCGAGCGCCTGGACGCGCTTGCCGTTGGCGGAGGCGGTGGTGTGGATGTAGCGGGCGATCGGGGTCGAGCCGACGAAGGAGATCGCGGAGACGTCCGGGTGCTCCAGGAGGCGGTCGACGGCCACCTTGTCGCCGTGGAGGACGTTGAAGACGCCGTCCGGCAGGCCCGCCTCGGCGAGCAGCTCGGCGATCTTCAGGGACGGCGAGGGGTCCTTCTCGCTGGGCTTGAGGATGAAGGTGTTGCCGGTCGCGATGGCGATCGGGAACATCCACATCGGCACCATGGCCGGGAAGTTGAACGGGGTGATGCCGGCGACGACGCCGACGGGCTGGCGGATCGAGGCCACGTCCACGCGGTTGGACACCTGGGTGGACAGCTCGCCCTTGAGCTGGGTGGTGATGCCGCAGGCCAGGTCGACGATCTCCAGGCCGCGGGCGACCTCGCCGAGGGCGTCGGAGTGGACCTTGCCGTGCTCGGCGACGATCAGCTCGGCGATCGCGTCGCGGTTGGCGTCGAGCAGCGCGCGGAACTTGAAGAGGATCGTGGTGCGCTGGGCGAGCGAGGAGGTGCCCCAGGTCGCGAAGGCGTCCTTCGCGGCGGCGACGGCGGTGTCGACCTCGTCCACGGAGGCGAGGGCGACCTTGGTGGTGACGGCGCCGGTGGCCGGGTCGGTGACCGGGCCCCAGTTGCCCGACGTGCCCTCGACGGTCTTGCCACCGATCCAGTGGTGGACGGTCTTCGTCATGACGAGTTACTCCTTCAGAGATGGCGGCGTCGGGCGGTGACGTGCCGGTCGTACTCCTCGCGGGCCTTGACCGCCGACGGGCGGGTCGACGTCTCGGCCACGGGCACATCCCACCACGCCTGGGCCGGGGGCGGGCCCGACACACTGTCTGGCGTTTCGGTCTCGACGTAGACACATGTGGGATCCGTGGCCGTCCGCGCGTCCGCGAGCGCTTCCCGCAGGTCACGCACGGTGCGGGGGCGCAGGACCCGCATCCCGAGGGAGGCGGCGTTGGCGCCGAGGTCGACGGGGAGCGGCGGTCCCGTGAAGCTGCCGTCCGCGGCCCGGTGGCGGTAGTCGGTGCCGTACCGCTCGGCGCCGACGGCCTCGGAGAGCCCGCCGATGGAGGCGTACCCGTGGTTCTGCAGAATCACCAGTTTCAGTGGTAGCCGTTCCTGCACGGCGGTGACGATTTCGGTGGGATTCATCAAGTATGTACCGTCGCCGACGAGCGCCCAGACGGGCCGGCCGGGCGCGGCGAGGAGGACGCCGATCGCGGCGGGGATCTCGTAGCCCATGCAGGAGTAGCCGTACTCGACGTGGTACTGGTCCCGGGAGCGGGTCCGCCAGAGCTTGTGCAGGTCGCCGGGGAGCGAGCCGGCGGCGTTGATCAGGATGTCGCTCGGGTCGACCAGAGTGTCGAGTACGCCGAGGACCTGGGTCTGGGTGGGGCGGGCGTCCTCGTCGGGGACGGCGTACGCGGCGTCGGTCCGCTCCTGCCAGGCGGCCTTCGAGTGGAACCAGTCGGCGCGGGTCCGCCGGTGGCCGCCGAGCGCCTCGGTGAGCGCGGTGAGGCCCTCGCGGGCGTCGGCGACGAGGGGCAGCGCGGCCTGCTTGTGGGCGTCGAAGCCGGTGATGTTGAGGTTGAGGAAGCGGGTGCCGGGGCGGAAGAGGGTGCCGGAGGCGGTGGTGAAGTCGGTGTGGCGGGTGCCGACGCCGATGATCAGGTCGCCGGTGCGGGCGAGGGTGTTCGCGGTGTCGGTGCCGGTGTGGCCGATGCCGCCGACGTCGCAGGGGTGGTCGTACGGGAGGACGCCCTTGCCGGCCTGGGTGGTGGCGACGGGCAGTCCGGTGCGTTCGGCGAACGCGCGCAGCGCGTCCTCGGCGCCGCTGTACTTCACTCCGCCGCCCGCGACGACCAGCGGCCGTTTCGCGGCCTGTACGGCGCGGACGGCGGCGTCGAGTTCCTCCGTGGCGGGGCGGGGGCGGCGGACCCGCCAGACCCGCTCGGCGAAGAACTCCTCCGGCCAGTCGTACGCCTCGGCCTGGACGTCCTGGGGCAGGGCGAGGGTCACGGCGCCGGTCTCGGCGGGGTCGGCGAGCACCCGTACGGCGGCGAGGGCGGCCGGGATCAGGGCGTCGGGGCGGGTGACCCGGTCGAAGTACCTCGACACCGGGCGGAGGCAGTCGTTGACGGACACGTCGCCCGAATAGGGGACTTGGAGCTGCTGGAGGACGGGGTCGGCGGGGCGGCCGGCGAAGGTGTCGCCGGGCAGCAGCAGCACGGGGAGGTGGTTGATCGTGGCGAGGGCGGCGCCGGTGACGAGGTTGGTGGCGCCGGGGCCGATGGAGGTGGTGACGGCGTGCGCGGAGAGCCGGTTGCTCTGGCGGGCGTAGCCGACGGCGGCGTGCACCATGGCCTGCTCGTTGCGGCCCTGGTGGAAGGGCATGTGCTCCTCTTCGACCAGCGCCTGGCCGATCCCGGCGACGTTCCCGTGGCCGAAGATGCCCCAGGTGGCGGTGATCAGCCGTCGGCGGACGCCGTCGCGCTCGGTGTGCTGGGCGGCGAGGAAGCGGACGAGGGCCTGCGCGACGGTGAGTCTCATGCGTATCCCTCCGTGTGGTCCGGGTGGAAGCAGATCTTCCACTCCCTTTCGGGGCCCGGACCGGCCATGACGTTGAGGTAGTAGAGGTCGTGTCCCGGCTGGGCGATCGAGGGCCCGTGCCAGCCGTCGGGGACGAGGACCGCGTCGCCGCCCCTGACCTCGGCGAGGAGCTCGGCGCCGCCGGGCCGGGAGGGCGAGATCCGCTGGTAGGCGAGGCCGTGCGGGCCGGCGATCTCGTAGTAGTAGATCTCCTCCAGGACGGACTCGGCGCCCGGGCGGTGCTCGTCGTGCTTGTGCGGCGGGTAGGAGGACCAGTTCCCGCCGGGCGTGACGACCTCGACGGCGATGAGCCGGTCGCAGGCGAAGGCGTCGGCAGAGGCGAAGTTCCGCACGCTGCGGGCGCGGTTTCCGCTGCCGCGGGTCTCGACGGGAACCTCCGGCGCGGGGCCGTAGCGGGCGGGGAGTCGTCGCTCGCATTTCGCTCCTGCCAAAGCGAAGCGGCCTCCCGCGCCGGAGGCGATCTGGGCGTGGGCGTCGCGGGGTACGTAGGCGAAGTCGGTCACCCCGTCGAACACGCTCGTGCGGCCCAGGAGTTCGAGGATCTCGCCGTCGACGCGCACGCTACAGGCACCGGAGAGGGGAAGCACGACCCATTCGGAATCCCCGCTCTCGAAGGAGTGGATCTCCCCCGGTCCGAGGGCGAGGACGCGCAGGGCGGAGTACGTCCATCCGGCCCGCCCGGGGTCGACGGAGACGGCGTACGGACCGTGGGCGGCGGTCCCGGCGGGGAGGTGGAGGGACGAGGGAGCGGCGTTCATGAACCGATCCCTACCCCTTCTCCGGGAGCGTTCCCGTGCCCGTCGCGAGGGCTTCCGCGATCTCCGTGGCGTCCGGCATCGCGGACGAGCAGGCGAGACGGCCCGCGACGATCGCGCCCGCGGCGTTGGCACGGCGCAGGACCGCGTCCAGGTCCCGGCCGGCGAGCAGGCCGTCGACCAGCGCCCCGCCGAACGCGTCGCCCGCGCCGAGCCCGTTGACGACCTCGACCGGCAGCGGCGGCACCTCGGCGCGGGTCCCGTCGGCGCCGAGCGCGAGGACGCCCGCGGGGCCCTGTTTGACGACGGCGAGCCGGACCGCGCCGGTCGCGAGGAGGGCGCGGGCGGCGGCCTCCGGTTCCCGCTCCCCCGTGGCGACCTCGCACTCGTCGAGGTTGCCGACGGCGACGGTCGCGTGCCGCAGCGCCTCGGTGTAGTACGGGCGGGCCGCCGCCGGGTCCGTCCAGAACATCGGCCGCCAGTCCAGGTCGAGGACCGTCGTCTCCCGGCCGGACCGGGCGCGGAGCGCCTCCAGGGTGGCGGCACGGCTGGGTTCGGCGCACAGGCCGGTGCCGGTCGCCCAGAAGACCCGGGCGGCGCGGATCGCGTCGAGGTCCAGCTCGTGGGCCCGGATCTCCAGGTCGGGGGCGTGCGGGCGGCGGTAGAAGTACAGCGGGAAGTCGTCGGGCGGGAAGAGCGCGCAGAAGGTGACGGGGGTGGGATGGGCGGCGACCTCGGTCACCCAGCGCTCGTCGACGTCGAAGCCCTTGAGCTCGCGGCGCAGGTAGGTGCCGAAGGGGTCGGCGCCGGTGCGGGAGATCAGCGCGGTGCGGCGGCCGAGGCGGGCGGCGGCGACGGCCACGTTGGCCGCGGAGCCGCCGAGGAACTTGCGGAAGGAGTCGACCCGGTCGAGTCCGACGCCGGTCTGGAGCGGGTACAGGTCCACCCCGAGGCGCCCCATGGTGATCAGCTCGTACGGCTCCGTCTCCACGCGCCACCTCTCGGTCGGGCCGCCCTCGGCTCCGCCCTCAGGTCTAGTCGGCCCTGCGGAGGCGTGTCAACGATATGTCCGGACATTCGGACCACCGGACCGCTTGACGGTGCTCCCGGGCCCGGCCAAGGTGGCGCTCATGACGAAGCCGTCGCCGCAGCCGTCGCCACCGTCCCGTATCCGTATCGGCTCCGCCCCCGACTCGTGGGGGGTGTGGTTCCCCGACGATCCCCGGCAGGTGCCGTGGCAGCGGTTCCTCGACGAGGTGTCGGGCGCCGGATACGGCTGGATCGAGCTCGGTCCGTACGGCTATCTGCCCACCGATCCGGCCGTCCTCGCGGAGGAGACCGCTCGGCGCGGCCTGCGGGTCTCGGCGGGGACGGTCTTCACCGGGCTGCACCGCGGCCCGGACGTCTGGGACCGGACCTGGGCGCACGTCGCGGAGAACGCCGCCCTCGCGCAGGCCATGGGCGCGGAGCATCTGGTCGTCATCCCGTCGTTCTGGCGGGACGACAGGACCGGCGAGGTCCTGGAGGAGGCCACGCTCACCGCCGGGCAGTGGCGGGATCTGACCCGGCTGACGGAGCGTCTGGGCCGGGAGGTGCGCGAGCGGTACGGGCTGCGGATCGTCGTCCATCCGCATGCCGACACCCACATCGACGGCGAGGAGAGCGTGACGCGCTTCCTCGACGCCACCGATCCGGACGCGGTCGCGCTCTGCCTGGACACCGGGCACTACGCGTACGCCGGCGGGGACAGCGTGAAGCTGATCGAGACGTACGGGGAGCGGATCGGGTACCTCCACCTCAAGCAGGTCGACCCGGAGGTCCTGGCCGGGGTGGTGGCCGAGCGGGTGCCGTTCGGTCCCGCGGTGGCGCGGGGTGTGATGTGCGAGCCGCCGTCCGGGGTGCCCGCGCTCGAACCGGTGCTCGCCGCCGCGTCGGCGCTCGACGTGGACCTCTTCGCGATCGTCGAGCAGGACATGTACCCGTGCGAGCCGGACGTGCCGTACCCGATCGCCCTGCGGACCCGGCACTTCCTCCGCTCGTGCGGCGTGTGACCGGCGCATACAGCGCTGACCAGGGCTGACGCACGCGGACACGCCGAGAGACGCGTGTGCCACTTCGGTCACACGCGTCCCTCCCCCGTCACGCTTGTCTCCGTTACGCGGGCTGTGCGTCACAGGCGTTCGACAGCCGCTCTCCTCCTGTCGGGAGGGCCGTTGCACCGGGCACAGGCTGATTGATCGCTTGATCACCATCGCCCGCCCGCAGCGCCCCCGAACGGCACCCCCGCCGCCGCTGCGCGGCGCGCAGGGAGGTACCGGGCATGACGGACAGCAGGCTCTGGTCGTACAAGGACATCGCCGCACACATCAAGGTGCAGCCCGACACGGTCCGCTCCTACCGGAAGCACGGGCTTCTTCCGGCGCCGGACCACGTGGAGTCGGGCAAGCCCTACTGGTACGTGGACACGATCCGCGCCTGGGTCGCAGGCCGCCCCGGAAACCGGGCCCGCCGCGACTGACCCCGTCCGCGGCGTAGGCCGGTGACGCCGGGCTCCGGATCCCCCTTCCGGAGCCCGGCGTCCTGCCGTGCCGGGCCGTGCCGTGCCGGGCGGGTCAGCGGACGGCTGTGTACGTTCTCCCGCCCGTGTCGGCGTCGGCGCGGGCATCGGGATCGGCATCGGCGTCGGCGTCGGCATCGGCGGGGGCGTCCGTCTCGCTGATGCCGAAGCGGTCGTGGAAGCGGCGCAGCGGGCCCGGCGCCCACCAGGTGAGGCGGCCGGTCAGCTTCATCACGGAGGGGACGAGGAGGCTGCGGACCACCATCGCGTCCATGAGGACGGCGAGCGCGACGCCGAGTCCGAGCATCTTGGTGTTGGTGACGCGGGAGGTGCCGATGGCGACCATGACGACGGCCAGGATCACGGCGGCGGCGGTGATCAGGCCGCCGGTGTGGCGCAGTCCGAAGCGGACGGAGTGCTCGTGGTCGCCGGTGGCGTCGTACTCCTCCTTGATGCGGGAGAGCAGGAACACCCCGTAGTCCATGGAGAGTCCGAAGGCCACGCAGAACATGAGCACGGGCAGGGTGGTCTCTATGTCGCCGGTGGGGGTGAACCCGAGGAGTCCGGCGAGGTGTCCCTCCTGGAAGACCCAGACGACGGCGCCGAACATGGCCGTGAGGCTGAGGGCGTTGAGGAGGACGGCCTGGACCGGGACGACGAGGCTGCCGGTGAGCAGGAAGACCAGGATCAGGGTGACGAGGACGATGATGCCGGCCGCCCAGGGCAGCCGCTCGGCGATGGCGTCCTTGGAGTCGACGAGGACGGCGGCCGGTCCGGTGACGGAGGTCGCGAACGGGGCCTCGGCCGCGCGGAGTTCCCCGACGACCCGCTGGGCGCCGGCGCCGACGGTCTCGCCCTCGGGCACCACGGTGAAGTAGGCGGAGCCGTCGCCTGCGGTGACGGGCCCCTCGGCCCGGCCGACGCCGTCGAGCGCGGCGATCCGCTCGCGGTAGCCGGCGTACTGCGCGGGGGTGGCGGTCCCTTCGGCGAGGACGGTGAGGGCGCCGCCCGGGTTGCCGGGGAAGCCGTCCCGCAGCTGGTCCTGGACGACCCGGGAGGAGGCGGTGACGGGGAGCTGGCGGTCGTCGGCGGTGCCGAACTTCACGCCGAGGAACGGCAGCCCGAGGAGGACGAGCCCGGCGGTGGTGACGACGGCGAAGACGGGCGCCCGCCGCATCACGAGGGCGGCGGCCCGCCCCCACCCGGCACCGGCGGCGCCGTCCCGGCCCGCGCGGGCGGTGTCGCCCCGGCCCGGGTCGGCGGCGCCGTCCCCGTCGTTGCCCGTGGTGTCCTTCCCCGGCGCTCCGCCGCGCCTGAGGAGGCGCCGGAGGTCCAGGGCGTTGACCCGGTCGCCGAGCAGGACGAGGGCCGCCGGGAGCAGGGTCAGCGCGGCGGTGGCGGCGAGCAGGACGACGGCGATCCCGGCGTACGCGAAGGAGCGCAGGAAGTACTGCGGGAAGACCAGCATCGCGGCGAGCGAGACGGCGACGGTCAGGGCGGAGAAGAGGACGGTCCGCCCGGCCGTGCGCAGCGTCCTGCGGACGGCCGTGGAGGTGTCGGCGCCGGCCGCGAGCTCCTCGCGGTAGCGGCGGACGACGAACAGGGCGTAGTCGATGGCGAGTCCGAGCCCCAGCGCGGTCGTCAGGTTCTGCGCGAAGACGGAGACGTCGGTGAACTCGGTGATGCCGCGCAGGACGGCGTTGGTGCCGAGGATGGCGACGATGCCGACGCCGAGCGGCAGCAGGGCGGCGACGGCGCTGCCGAAGACCATGACGAGCAGGACGAGGGTGAGGGGCAGGGCGATGAGCTCGGCCCGCAGCAGGTCCTCCTGGATGACCGTCTGCATCTCGTGCCGGACGGCGAGCCCGCCGCCGAGGGAGACCTCGACGGGGCCGTGGGTGCCCCGGTACGTGGGGGCGATCCGGTCGAGGACGGCGGCGGCTTCCTTCTCCTCGCCGTCGATCCGGGCGGCGATCACGGCCTGGTGGCCGTCCTCGGAGCGGAGGGCCGGCGAGCCGGTGGACCAGTAGGAGCCGACGCCCTCGACGCCCGGCTCGGCGTCCAGCCGCTCGGCGAGCCGCCGGGCCTCGGCGGCGACGGCCGGGGTGTCGACCCCGGCGTCCCCCGCGTCGACGAGGAGCAGCACGTTCGGCTGGGAGCCGGGGAACTGCCGCTCCAGGGCCTCCGTGGCGTACGTGGACTCGGCGGCCGGGTCCTCCCAGCCGCCGCTGCCCATGCGGTCGGCGACCCCGCCGCCGGCGAGGACGGCGAGGGCGGTGAGGACGAGGGCGACCAGGAGGGTGAGGCGCGGTCTGGCGGTCACGAACCGCGTCCACCCCCCGCCGCTCCCGCCACCGGGAGGTGCTTTCTTGACTTCGGACATGACGCGGTGTCCCCTTCACCGTGGCCCCCGCACGCGCTTCCCGGCAGGTCGCGGGGGCCGCCCATTGCCATAGACTGGCAAACACGAGTGATCACTCGCATTCCCCAAGAATGCGAGCGACCTCTCGTGTTTGTCAAACGTGTCGAGGAGACCTGGGGACAGCCATGTCCGAAGACGTGTCCGAAGAACCGAAGCCGCGCCGCCGTCAGGCCCGCGGCGAGCGCCGCATCGCGCAGCTGCTCCAGGCCGCCGCGAACGTCTTCTGCGCGTACGGGTACACGGCGACCAGCACCAACGCGATCGCCCGGGAGGCGAGCGTCTCGCCCGGCACGCTCTACCAGTACTTCCCGAACAAGGAGGCCATCGCGATCGAGCTCGGCGAGCGCCTCCTGCACGAGATGCGGGAGGCCCACGGCCAGGCGTTCACCCCGGCGAACCTCGCCCTGCCGCTGCCCGAGCTCCTGGACGTCGTCGTCGACCCGATGATCGCGTTCAACTGCGAGCACCCGGTCTTCCTGGCCCTGATGCACGGCTCCGAGGTGCCCGGCCGGATCGCCGAGGAGCACGACGCCCTGCACGCGAACCTGCTGACCTCGGTACGGGACGTGATCGGGCACTTCGCGCCCGAACTGTCGCCGGAGGAGCGCGCCCGGATCGCCGACATGACCTTCGCGATCTTCAAGGGCGGCATGGGGCTCGTCCTGGCCGCCCCCGAGGGCGCCGAGCGGGACGCGACGGTCGCCGAGCTGAAGACCGTCCTGCTGCGCTACCTCTCCCCACTGGTCGACGAGTCGGTCACCACGCGGGCGACCCACTGACCCCAGGTCCGGTCACCACGCGGGCGACCCACTGACCCCAGGTCCGGTCACCACGCCTCCGAGCCGCCGACCGACTCCGGGGAAGGCACCCGGTCCTCCTTCCGTGCCCGCAGTCTCAGGGCGAGGAGCGGGAAGACGAGGACGGAGAGCATCCCGGCCCCGACGAGCGCCGCGGCCTCGCCGGCCGTCATCTCCTTGTCGTCCACGCCGATGGTGGTGATCGCGACGACGAGCGGCAGCGCCGTGGAGCCGTACAGGACGAGCCCGCCCCGGTCCTTGCGGTCGAGGTCGCGCGGGGCGAGGAACCAGATCGGCCCGCCCCGCACGGCCAGGAAGAGCAGCAGGAAGACCGGCAGCAGGAGCAGGGTCCGGCCGCCGTCGAGGAGCGAGTCGAGGTCGAACTCGATGCCGGTGACGACGAAGAAGACCGGGACGAGGAAGCCGAAGCCGACGCCCTCGACCTTCTCCAGGATCTGCGGCCCGGACTCGGGCGCGGCCCCGGTGAGCACGAGCCGGGTGATGAGGCCGGCCGCGAAGGCGCCGAGCAGCACGTCGAGCCCGAGCGCGGTCGAGGCCCCGAGCATCACGGCGAGCAGCAGGAAGACGAAGCGGACGGCGAACTGGCCGCTGCTGTGCAGGGTCTTGGCGATGACCTTCGAGAACCACGGCGGGCGGGGCCGCAGCGCCCAGAGGACGGCCCCGGCGGTGAGCGCGGCGAAGACGGCGAGGAGGGCGGTGGACTCGGCGGCGCCCCGCCCGCTGAGCAGCAGCGCCATCGCGATGATCGGGCCGAACTCGCCGACCGCGCCGAAGGCCATGACGACCGAGCCGAACCGTCCGTGGAGGTCTCCGGCGTCCCGCAGCACCGGCAGGACGGTGCCGAGCGCGGTGCTGGTCAGGGCGACGCCGATGAAGACTCCCTTGGTGTAGCCGCCGCCGAGCAGGACGCCGGTGCCGAGCCCGAGGCCGAGGGCGATGACCCAGGCCCATACGGAGCGCTTGAGGGTGTCGCCGCGGACCTTGCCGAACTCGATCTCGTACCCGGCGAGGAAGATGAGCATGGTGAGGCCGAGCTGCGAGAGTCCGTCGATCAGCGGGTCGGTGTGCGCCCAGTCCAGGACGTCGGGGCCGACGAGGATGCCGAGCAGGATCTCGAAGATGACGAGGGGGACGGGGAGCCTGCGCCCCACCGCGTAGGCGAGCAGCGGCGCCAGGACGGCGATCGCCATGATCAGGATGAGCGTGCTCCCCGAATGCGACATATCGGGTATTTACCATAGGCATTGCCGGGATGCCGGGCCGCGCCGCGAGCGAAAGCGACTGGATTAATACCCCCCAGGGGTATAGTCTCGCTCTCGTAAGACCCTGAATCCCCAGGAGGAGAGCGCCATGTCCGCAGAGACGAAGACCGAACTCACCACCGTCTACCAGGTCAAGGGCATGACCTGCGGCCACTGCGAGGGTGCCGTCTCCGGCGAGATCTCCGAGATCCCCGGCGTCTCCTCGGTCACCGCCGTCGCCAAGACCGGCGAGGTCACCGTCGTCTCCGACGCCCCCCTCGACCACGCGGCCGTCGCCGCGGCCGTGGACGAGGCCGGCTACGAACTGGTCTGACCCCTCTCCGCACAGACCCCGCAGGGCCGTACCGTTACCTGGTACGGCCCTGCTGCCCTTTGGAACCGCACATGCTGAGCACCACCGTCACCGAGCTGACGATCGGCGGGATGACCTGCGCGTCCTGCGCCGCCCGGATCGAGAAGAAGCTCAACCGGATGGACGGCGTCACCGCCACGGTCAACTACGCCACGGAGAAGGCGCACGTCGAACACGCGCCGGACGTCGGCGTCGACGAGCTGATCGCCACCGTCGTGAAGACCGGCTACACCGCCGAGGAACCCCTTCCGCCGGTGGAGGAGCAGGAGGACGAGCAGCCGGAGGACCCCGAGCTCGCCTCCCTCCGGCAGCGGCTCACCGTCTCCGCGCTCCTCGCGGCGCCCGTGGTCCTGCTCGCGATGGTCCCCTCGCTCCAGTTCGACAATTGGCAGTGGCTCTCGCTCACCCTCGCCTCCCCCGTCGTCGTCTGGGGCGGGCTGCCCTTCCACCGGGCCGCCTGGACCAACCTCCGGCACGGCGCCGCCACCATGGACACCCTCGTCTCGGTCGGCACCCTCGCCGCCTACGGCTGGTCCCTCTGGGCCCTGTTCCTCGGCGACGCCGGCATGCCCGGGATGCGCCACGGCTTCGACCTCACCGCCGACCGCGCCCACGCCTCCTCCTCGATCTACCTGGAGGTCGCCGCCGGCGTCGTCACCTTCATCCTCCTCGGCCGCTACCTGGAGGCCCGCGCCAAGCGGAAGGCGGGCGCCGCGCTGCGGGCCCTGATGGAGCTCGGCGCCAAGGACGTGGCCGTCCTCAGGGACGGCAAGGAGGTACGGGTGCCGGTCGGCGAGCTCCGCACCGGCGACCTCTTCGTCGTACGCCCCGGGGAGAAGATCGCCACCGACGGCACCGTCACCGAAGGCGCCTCCGCCGTCGACGCCTCCCTGCTCACCGGCGAGTCGCTGCCCCAGGACGTCGTCCCCGGCTCCGCCGTCACCGGCGGCTGCGTCAACGTCTCCGGCCGCCTCGTCGTCGAGGCCACCCGCGTCGGCGCCGACACCCGGCTGGCCCGGATCGCGCAGCTCGTCGAGGACGCCCAGAGCGGCAAGGCCGAGGTGCAGCGGCTCGCCGACCGGATCTCCGCCGTCTTCGTCCCCGTGGTGCTCCTGATCGCCCTCGGCACCCTCGTCACCTGGCTCCTCGCGACCGACGACGTCACCGCCTCCTTCACCGCGGCCGTCGCCGTCCTGATCATCGCCTGCCCCTGCGCCCTCGGCCTCGCCACCCCGACCGCCCTCATGGTCGGCACCGGCCGGGGCGCCCAGCTCGGCATCCTCATCAAGGGCCCCGAGGTCCTGGAGTCCACCCGCCGCGTCGACACGGTCGTCCTCGACAAGACCGGGACCGTCACCACCGGCCACATGCGGCTGACCGGCGTCCATGTGCACGGCGGGCGGTACGGCACCGACTCCGCCGACGAGACCGAGCTGCTGCGGCTCGCGGGCGCCCTGGAGCACTCCTCCGAGCACCCGGTCGCCCGCGCCGTCACGGCCGGCGCCGCCGAGCGCTGCGGGGAGCTCCCCACCCCCAAGACCTTCGAGAACGTCCCCGGCCTCGGCGTGCGCGGCTCCGTCGACGGCCACCTCGTCCTCGTCGGGCGCGCCGCCCTGCTCGAAGCCGAGGGCGTCGAGGCACCCGCCACCACCGAGCCCGGCGCCGTCCACGTCGCCTGGGACGGGGTGGCGCGGGGCACCCTGACCGTCGCCGACACCGTCAAGGACACCAGCGCCGAGGCCGTCGCCCGGCTGCGCGCCCTGGGACTGCGGCCGGTGCTCCTCACCGGGGACCACCGGGCCGTGGCGGAGGCCGTGGCGGCCGAGGTCGGCATCGACGAGGTCATCGCGGAGGTGCTGCCCGAGGAGAAGGCCGAGGTGATCCGGCGGCTGCGGGCCGAGGGCCGTACGGTCGCGATGGTGGGCGACGGCGTGAACGACGCCGCCGCGCTCGCCGGCGCCGACCTCGGGCTCGCCATGGGGACGGGCACCGACGCGGCCATCGAGGCGAGCGACCTGACCCTGGTCCGGGGCGACCTGCGGGTCGCCGCGGACGCCATCCGGCTGGCCCGGCGGACCCTGGCGACGATCCGCGGAAACCTCGGCTGGGCCTTCGGCTACAACGTCGCCGCGCTCCCCCTCGCGGCGGCCGGACTCCTCAACCCGATGATCGCCGGACTGGCCATGGCCTTTTCGTCCGTCTTCGTCGTATCCAACAGCCTTCGTCTGCGGCGCTTCACGTGAATTCACTTACGCGTGACGCACAGGACCTTCACAAAGAGATCTAGATCACAGATATTGGGGGGTAACCATCTGGGCTGTTCGCGAGTCTAAGTGGGCGATGCCAAGAACGTCTTGGGGGACGTTCATGGGATGTCTTGGGGGACGTCCCAGGCAAGCGCGGCCGGGGCACGTGCACCGGGGAGCTTTGAGCGGCCCTCCCGTACGTGCCCCCGGCAGACCCGCGCACCAGACGCCCGGCCAGGATCCCGTGGGGGGAATCCGCACCGGGACATGGAAAGCGCCCCGCTCGCCGACCCGTGGGGGGATCGGTGGGCGGGGCGCTTTTCGCCTCTTTTGGCGCTCGGTTCGCCTGGCGCGTCAGCCGAAGGTCAGCCGGGCGACCGTGGGGTCAGGGCCTCAGCGGGCCTCGACCGGGACGAAGTCGCGGAGGACCTCGCCCGTGTAGATCTGGCGCGGGCGGCCGATGCGGGAACCCGGCTCCTTGATCATCTCGTGCCACTGGGCGATCCAGCCCGGGAGGCGGCCGAGGGCGAAGAGGACCGTGAACATCTCGGTCGGGAAGCCCATGGCGCGGTAGATCAGGCCCGTGTAGAAGTCCACGTTCGGGTAGAGGTTGCGCGAGACGAAGTACTCGTCGGAGAGCGCGTGCTCCTCCAGCTTGAGCGCGATGTCGAGCAGCTCGTCGGACTTGCCGAGGGCCGAGAGGACATCGTGCGCCGCCGCCTTGATGATCTTGGCGCGCGGGTCGAAGGACTTGTACACCCGGTGGCCGAAGCCCATCAGGCGGACGCCGTCCTCCTTGTTCTTCACCTTGCGGATGAAGGAGTCGACATTGCCGCCGTTGGCCTGGATGCCCTCGAGCATCTCCAGGACCGACTGGTTGGCGCCACCGTGCAGCGGACCCCACAGGGCCGAGATGCCGGCGGAGATCGAGGCGAACATGTTCGCCTGCGAGGAGCCGACCAGACGCACGGTGGAGGTCGAGCAGTTCTGCTCGTGGTCCGCGTGCAGGATCAGCAGCTTGTCGAGCGCGGAGACGACGACCGGGTCCAGGTCGTACTCCTGCGCCGGGACCGAGAAGGTCATGCGCAGGAAGTTCTCGACGTACCCGAGGTCGTTGCGCGGGTAGACGAACGGGTGACCGATCGACTTCTTGTACGCGTACGCCGCGATCGTCGGCAGCTTGGCGAGCAGCCGGATCGTGGACAGGTGACGCTGCTGCTCGTCGAACGGGTTGTGGCTGTCCTGGTAGAAGGTGGACAGCGCGGAGACCACCGAGGACAGCATCGCCATCGGGTGGGCGTCCCGCGGGAAGCCGCGGAAGAAGTTCTTGACGTCCTCGTGGACCAGCGTGTGCTGCGTGATCTCGTTCTTGAAGGTCGACAGCTCGTCGACCTTGGGCAGCTCACCGTTGATCAGCAGGTACGCCACCTCAAGGAAGGTGGAGCGCTCGGCCAGCTGCTCGATGGGGTAGCCGCGGTACCGCAGAATGCCCTGCTCACCATCGAGGTAGGTGATGGCGGATTTATAGGCGGCGGTGTTGCCATATCCGCTGTCCAGGGTGACCAGACCGGTCTGGGCTCGGAGTTTGCCGATGTCGAAGCCCTTGTCGCCGACGGTGCTCTCGACCACCGGGTAGGTGTATTCACCGTCCGCGTACCGCAGTACTACAGAGTTGTCGCTCACGTCATCCCTCACCGACGTAGTGCCTCTTCTTCGAGGTGCCCTGACTGTCTCTACCATCCCCCATTTGGCTCAGGAGAGTGCACTCGGGGTCGCTCATTGGGCCATTCGGCGGCACTCAGTGCCGCCAACCTTCATATCCTGCCCCCTTCGCCCCGGTTCCGGTAGCCCTCCGTGATCTTTCACACGAGGGCGTCCCCTGTGAGCCGATGGGCGAGTGCGGTAAAGCGCCTGCCCGCCGAGACCGTACGGACCGCCTGGGCGATCGCCCGGCGGGAGCCGACCAGGACGACGAGCTTCTTGGCCCGGGTCACGGCCGTGTAGAGCAGGTTCCGCTGGAGCATCATCCAGGCGCTCATGGTGACCGGGATCACCACCGCCGGATACTCGCTGCCCTGCGAGCGGTGGATGGTGACCGCGTACGCGTGGGCGAGTTCGTCCAGCTCGTCGAAGTCGTACGGCACCTCCTCGTCCTCGTCCGTCCGCACGGTCAGCCGCTGCTCGACGGTGTCCAGTGCCGTGACGACGCCGACCGTACCGTTGAAGACCCCGTTGGCCCCCTTCTCATAGTTGTTCCGAATCTGGGTCACCTTGTCACCGACCCGGAAGACCCGGCCGCCGAACCGCTTCTCCGGCAGGTCGGGGCGGGCCGGGGTGATCACCTGCTGGAGCAGGCCGTTCAGCGAGCCCGCGCCGGCCGGGCCGCGGTGCATGGGGGCGAGGACCTGGACGTCCCGGCGCGGATCGAGGCCGAACTTGGCCGGAATCCGCCGGGCCGCGACGTCCACGGCGACCCGGGCGGCGTCCTCCGTCTCCTCCTCCACGAAGAGGAAGAAGTCCGGGAGGCCCTGGGTGAGGGGCGGGGTGCCGGCGTTGATCCGGTGCGCGTTGGTGACCACTCCGGACTGCTGGGCCTGCCGGAAGATCCGCGTCAGCCGCACGGACGGTACGGGGCTGCCGGGGGCCAGCAGATCGCCGAGGACCTCGCCCGCACCGACCGACGGCAACTGGTCGACATCCCCCACGAGCAGCAGATGGGCACCCGGTGCCACCGCCTTGACCAGCTTGTTCGCCAGGAGCAGGTCGAGCATGGAGGCCTCGTCGACGACGACCAGGTCGGCGTCGAGCGGCCGGTCCCGGTCGTAGGCCGCGTCCCCGCCCGGCTTCAGCTCCAGGAGCCGGTGGACGGTGGAGGCCTCGGCGCCGGTCAGCTCGGCGAGCCGCTTGGCGGCCCGGCCGGTGGGGGCGGCGAGCACCACCTTGGCCTTCTTGGCGCGGGCCAGCTCCACGATCGAGCGGACCGTGAAGGACTTGCCGCAGCCGGGGCCGCCGGTGAGCACGGCGACCTTCCGGGTGAGGGCGAGCCGCACCGCCTCCTCCTGCTCGGGCGCGAGGGAGGCCCCCGTACGGTCCGCGAGCCAGGCCAGCGCCTTGTCCCAGGCCACGTCCCGGAAGGCCGGCATCCGGTCCTCCTCGGTCCGCAGCAGCCGCCGCAGCTGCCCGGAAAGGGACAGCTCGGCCCGGTGGAAGGGGATGAGGTAGACGGCGGTGACCGGCACCCCCTCGGGCCCGGGCACGGTCTCCCGCACGACCCCCTCGGGATCGGCGGCGAGCTCACCGAGACACTCGATGACGAGCCCGGTGTCGACCTGCAGCAGCTTCACGGCATCGGAGATGAGCCGCTCCTCGGGCAGGAAGCAGTGCCCCTGGTCGCTGGACTGCGACAGCGCGTACTGCAGGCCCGCCTTCACCCGGTCGGGACTGTCGTGCGGGATGCCGACGGACTGGGCGATCTTGTCGGCGGTGAGGAACCCGATGCCCCACACGTCCGCGGCGAGCCGGTACGGCTGGTTCCGGACGACGGAGATCGAGGCGTCCCCGTACTTCTTGTAGATCCGCACGGCGATCGAGGTGGAGACCCCCACCCCCTGGAGGAAGACCATCACCTCCTTGATGGCCTTCTGCTCCTCCCAGGCGGCGGTGATGTTCTTCGTCCGCTTGGGGCCGAGCCCCGGCACCTCGATCAGCCGGGCCGGGGCCTCCTCCAGGATGTCGAGGGTGTCCAGCCCGAAGTGCTGCGTGATCCGGTCGGCGAAGACGGGCCCGATGCCCTTGACGAGCCCCGACCCGAGATAGCGCCGGATGCCCTGGATCGTGGCGGGCAGCACGGTCGTGTAGTTGTCCACGGTGAACTGCTTGCCGTACTGCGGGTGGGACCCCCAGCGCCCCTCCATCCGCAGCGACTCCCCCGGCTGCGCACCGAGCAGCGCGCCCACCACCGTGAGCAGATCCCCGGCACCCCGCCCGGTGTCGACCCGGGCGACCGTGTACCCGCTCTCCTCGTTGGCGTACGTGATCCGCTCCAGGACACCCTCGACGACGGCGGGACGGTACGGCTGACCCTCGTTGGACATGCACCGACGGTAGCGAACGGGTACGACACGCGGGGCGACCGAGGCCCGGCACGGTGCCCCGGTGCGCACCGGTGTCACGGGCGGATCGCGCGGTATCTCCCGACCGTCTCCTCCAGGACCTCCACGCCGTCCCTCGCCCACAGTTCGTCGTTGAAGAGTTCCACCTCCACCGGGCCCGTGTAGCCCGCCTTGTCGAGCAGGTCGGCCCAGGCGCGGAGGTCGATCACCCCGTCGCCGAGCTGGCCCCGGCCGTTGAGGACGCCCGCCGGGAGGGGGGTCGTCCAGTCGGCGAGCTGGAAGGAGTGGATGCGGCCCGTCGCGCCCGCGCGTTCCACCGCCGCCGGGGCCCGGTCGTCCCACCAGAGGTGGTACGTGTCGACCGTGACCCCCACCTGCGCGGCGGGGAAGTGCTCCGCGATCTCCAGGGCCTGGTCCAGGGTGGAGATCGCGCACCGGTCGGAGGCGTACATCGGGTGCAGGGGCTCGATCGCGAGGCGGATTCCGCGTGCGCCCGCGTAGGGGGCGAGGGTGCCGATCGCCTCCGTGATGCTGGCCCTCGCGGACGGCAGGTCCGGGCAGGCGGGGGTGAGGCCGCCTGAGACCAGGACCAGGGTGTCCGTGCCGAGCGTCACGGCCTCGTCGATCGCCGCGCGGTTCTCCGCCTCCCAGCCGTCCGAGGTGAAGAACCCGCCCCGGCAGAGGGTGGTGACGGTCAGGCCCGCGTCCCGGACCAGAGCGGCGGCGGCCTCCACCCCGTACTCCCGCACCGGTTCGCGCCACAGGCCGATGCCCGGGACGCCCAGTCGGAGGCAGTGCTCCACCAGTTCGGGCAGGGGCAGCTGTTTCACCGTCATCTGGTTGACGCTGAAGCGGTCGAGGTTCACTGAGGGACTCCGTACACGGTGAGGAGCGAGCGCATCCGGGACTCCGCGCGTGCCGGGTCCGGGAACAGGCCGAGGCCGTCGGCCAGTTCGTACGCGCGGGCCAGGTGCGGCAGCGAGCGCGCGGACTGCAGGCCGCCGACCATCGCGAAGTGCTCCTGGTGGCCGGCCAGCCACGCGAGGAACACCACGCCCGTCTTGTAGAAGCGGGTGGGCGGCTGGAAGAGGTGCCGGGAGAGGGCGACGGTCGGGTCGAGGGTCTTGCGGAAGCCGTCGACGTCACCGGTGTCGAGCGTCCTCACCGCCTCCGCCGCCAGCGGGCCCAGCGGGTCGAAGATGCCGAGCAGGGCGTGGCTGAAGCCCTGTTCGTCGCCCGCGATCAGCTCCGGGTAGTGGAAGTCGTCGCCCGTGTAGCAGCGCACGCCCTCCGGGAGGCGGCGGCGCAGCTCGACCTCGCGCCGGGCGTCGAGGAGCGAGACCTTGATGCCGTCGACCTTGTCGGGGTGGGCCGCGATCACGTCGAGGAAGGTCTCGGTGGCCGCGTCGAGGTCGGCCGAGCCCCAGTAGCCGTCGAGGGCCGGGTCGAACATGGGGCCCAGCCAGTGCAGGATCACCGGCTCGCTCGCCTGCCGGAGCAGGTGGCCGTAGAGGTCGAGGTAGTCCTCGGGGCCGTGCGCGGCGGCCGCGAGGGCCCGGGAGGCCATGAGGACGGCCTGCGCGCCCGCCTCCTCCACGACCGTGAGCTGTTCCTCGTACGCCGCGCGGATCTCCGGCAGGGTTCCGGCGGTGATCTGGTCGGTGCCGACGCCGCAGGCGATGCGGCCGCCGACGCCGTGCGCCTCCGCGGCGCTGCGGCGGATCAGCTCCGCCGCGCCCGCCCAGTCGAGTCCCATCCCGCGCTGCGCGGTGTCCATGGCCTCGGCGACGCCGAGGCCGTGGGACCAGAGGTGGCGGCGGAAGGCGAGGGTGGCGTCCCAGTCGATGGCGGCCGGGGAGTCGGGGGTGGTGTCGGCGTACGGGTCGGCGACGACGTGCGCGGCGGAGAAGACCGTACGGGAGGCCGGCGGGCCCGCCGCGGAGAGCGTGAGCGGTTCGGTGCGGGGCTCGTACGCGCGCGTGGAGCCGTCCGGGGAAGGGAGGCGGATCGTCACAGGGTCACCTTCGGGACGTCCAGGCGGCGGCCTTCGGCGGCCGAACGCAGGCCCAGTTCGGCGAGCTGGACGCCGCGGGCGCCGGCGAGGAGGTCCCAGTGATACGGCTCGTCGAGCGCGACGTGCCGGAGGAACAGCTCCCACTGGGCCTTGAAGCCGTTGTCGAACTCGGCGTTGTCGGGGACCTCCTGCCACTGCTCGCGGAAGGACTCGGTGGCGGGGATGTCGGGGTTCCAGACGGGCTTCGGGGTGGCCGAGCGGTGCTGGACGCGGCAGCCGCGCAGTCCGGCGACGGCGGAGCCGTGGGTGCCGTCGACCTGGAACTCGACGAGCTCGTCGCGGTGGACGCGGACCGTCCAGGAGGAGTTGATCTGGGCGATGGCGCCGCCCTCCAGCTGGAAGATGCCGTACGCGGCGTCGTCGGCGGTGGCGGCGTACGGCTTGCCCTGCTCGTCCCAGCGCTGCGGGACGTGGGTGGCGACGTGGGCCGTGACGCTGGTGACGCGGCCGAAGAGCTCGTGGAGCACGTACTCCCAGTGCGGGAACATGTCGACGACGATGCCGCCGCCGTCCTCGGCGCGGTAGTTCCAGCTGGGGCGCTGGGCGTCCTGCCAGTCGCCCTCGAAGACCCAGTAGCCGAACTCGCCGCGTACGGACAGGATCTCGCCGAAGAAGCCGCCGTCGATGAGGCGCTTGAGCTTGAGCAGGCCGGGGAGGAAGAGCTTGTCCTGGACGACGCCGTGCTTGATGCCCTTCGCCTCGGCGAGGCGGGCGAGCTCCAGGGCGCCGGCGAGGTCGGCCGCGGTGGGCTTCTCGGTGTAGACGTGCTTGCCGGCGGCGATGGCCTTGGTGATCGCCTCGACGCGGGCCGAGGTGACCTGGGCGTCGAAGTAGACGTCGACGGTCTCGTCGGCGAGGACGGCGTCGAGGTCGGTGGACCACTCGGTGAGGCCGTGGCGCTCGGCGAGGGCGCGCAGGGCGTGCTCGCGGCGGCCGACGAGGACCGGCTCGGGCCAGAGGGTCTCGCCGTTGCCGAGGTCGAGGCCGCCCTGTTCGCGCAGGGCGAGGATCGAGCGGACGAGGTGCTGGCGGTGTCCCATGCGCCCGGTGACGCCGTTCATGGCGATGCGGACTGTCCTGCGTGTCACGAAAGGTTCCTCTCCGCGGTGCTCAGCGCCCTCGCCCCGCTCCGGACAGAAAGCGCTTTCCATCGGGGATGACGCTAGCCTGCCGACATCGCCGTCGACAAGGGCCCCGGAGGTACGCACACGATGCTGGAGGTACGCACGCGATGACCGTCACCCTGGCGGACGTGGCCGCCCGTGCCGGGGTCTCCCCCGCCACCGTCTCCCGCGTCCTGAACGGCAACTACCCGGTCGCCGCGTCGACCCGGGAACGGGTGCTGCGGGCCGTGGACGAGCTCGACTACGTCCTCAACGGCCCCGCGAGCTCCCTCGCCGCCGCCACGTCCGACCTGGTCGGCGTCCTCGTCAACGACATCGCCGACCCCTTCTTCGGGATCATGGCGAGCGCGGCGCAGAGCGCGATCGGGGAGAGCGCGACGGGGCGCGGCGGGGGCGAGAAGCTCGCCGTCGTCTGCAACACCGGCGGCTCCCCCGAGCGCGAGCTGACCTATCTCACCCTCCTCCAGCGGCAGCGGGCCGCGGCCGTGATCCTCATGGGCGGCTCCCTGGAGGACCCCGAGCACCTCGCGGCGACGGCCGGGAAGCTGACGAAGCTGGCGGAGGCCGGGACCCGGGTGGTGCTCTGCGGGCGGCCGCCGGTCCCGGGCGACGCGAGCACGGCGGCGCTCGTCTTCGGCAACCGCAGCGGGGGGCGCCTGCTCACCGAGCACCTGCTCGGACTCGGCCACCGGCGGATCGGCTACGTGGCGGGGCCGGCCGACCGCACCACCACCCGGCACCGTCTGGAGGGCCACCGGGAGGCGCTCGCGGCGGCGGGCGTGGCGGAGGGCCCGACGGTCCACGGCCCGTACGACCGCGCTTCCGGCCACGAGGCGACGGCGGAACTCCTCGCCCGGGACCCCCACCTCACGGCGGTCGTCGCGGCCAACGACACGGTGGCGCTCGGCGTTTGCGCGGCCCTGCGGGAACGGGGCCTGTCGATCCCCGGCGACGTGTCGGTCGCGGGCTTCGACGACCTGCCGTTCGCGGTGGACGCGGTCCCGGCCCTGACGACCGTACGACTGCCGCTGCACGAGGCGGGGGTGCGGGCGGGCCGCCTGGCGACGGGCGCGGAGGAGCCCCCGGCGGACGGCGTGGAACCGGTGCCGGGGGAGCTGGTGGTACGGGGGTCGACGGCGGCGCCGCGGGGGTAGCCGACCGCTATCGTGGTGACGAGCGCCACACGGAGGATCGCATGACGACCATACTGATGGACCTTTCCACCGCCTGGGACGTCCTGGACGGCGTCGCCCTGCCCAACGGCTACCGCGTCGAGATCACGGACGGAAAGATCATCATGACCCCCCAGGGCGAGCAGCAGTGGAAGGTGATCCTGCGGGCCGCCCCCCAGATCGAGCAGCAGCTCGCCGGACATGGCGAGATCCTCTCGGCCGTCATGATCGACTTCCCGTCGAGCCTTTACGGCTACGCCCCCGACCTGGCCATCGTCGCCCCCGGCTCCGAGCGGAACAAGCGGGGCCGCTTCGAGTGGCACAGCCTGGAGGCCGTGCTGGAGATCATCTCGCTCAGCACTCGGGACAACGACTTCGAGAAGAAGCTCCGGATGTACGCGGAGTGCGGGATCCCGCTCTACGTGATCATCGACCCTTCCGAGAACGTCTGCACCATCCACAGCAACCCGACCCGCACCGGCAGCTACGCACAGCAGGAGCTGGTCTCCTTCGGCGAGGACCTGACTCTACCCCTCGAAGGGCGCGAGATCGTCGTCAAGACCGACGGCTTCCCGCGCTCCGAAGGCTGAACGTGCCGTTCCCCTTCGGGCAGGTTTCTCCCGATTAGCCTGGCCGCATGTGTACGCGTGTCATGTGGCGGGCCGTCGGGCAGCCGGTGGTCGTCGGTCGCAATATGGACTGGAAGCAGGGCCTCGGCACGAATCTGTGGGTGCTGCCCCGGGGCGTCGAGCGGGTCGGCGTGCGGGGCGGCGACCCCGCGCCGCTGCGGTGGACCGCGGCGTACGGGAGCGTGGTGGCGACCGCGTACGACAGTGCCACGACCGACGGCGTCAACGAGCGCGGGCTCGGGGCGCACCTGCTGTGGCTGGCCGAGGCCGACTTCGGAGAGCGGGACGCCCGGCTGCCCGCGGTGAGCGTCTCGATGTGGACCCAGTACGTCCTGGACCGGTTCGCGACGGTCGCCGAGGCGGTCGCGTCGATGGAGGCCGAGCCCTTCCAGGTGCGGCCGCAGGGCGACGCGCACGCGGGGACGTTCAGCACCGTGCACCTCGCGATCGAGGACGCGGGCGGCGACTCGGCGGTCGTGGAGTTCCTGGACGGCAAGCCCCGCATCCACCATGACCGTTCGTACACGGTGATGACCAACTCCCCGCCGTTCGACGAGCAGTTGGCACATCTGCGGAAGTACCAGGGTTTCGGCGGCGAGTTGCCTCTGCCGGGGACGACCGAGGCCGCCGACCGTTTCGTCCGGGCGGCCTACTACCTGGACCGGCTGCCGCCCGCCGAGACGCCGGCCCGTGCCTACGCGGCGCTCCTGAGCGTCATGCGGAACGCCGCCCAGCCGTTCGGGACGCCCGATCCGGCCCGGCCGAACATCTCCGCGACGATCTGGCGCACCCTCGCGGACCTGACCAACCGGGTGTACGCCTTCGAGTCCTCGTACTCCCCCGACATCGTCTGGACCCGGCTCGACGCGCTCGACTTCGGCCGGGCCGCGCGGCTCGACCTCTCGGTCGAGGGGCTGCTCGGGGACGTCGGTGACCGCTACGAGCCGGCGGAGCCGTTCGCCTTCGCGTCCGCGTAGGCGGCCAGGCCCGTCGCCGCGAGGACCGCGTCGACCGTCTCCTCGACCGTCTGCTCGGCGTTGTCGATCCAGACGCCCTCGCCGGAGAGCTCCGCGCGCATGGCCTCGTCCAGGAACGCCCAGTTCGTCGTCAGCTTCTTGTGGCGGGCATTGTTGCGCTCCCAGGCCTTGTCCGGGCCCGGGGCGAGGATCACCACGTGGAGCGGGGCCGCCTTCGCGTGGGCGCGGTAGAAGTCCAGGTGCGAGCGGCGTACGACCACGTCGTCGAGGACCGGCAGGAAGCCGGCCGCGGCGAAGCTGTCCGCGAGCAGGCAGCCGTTGCGGGCGCGCAGCAGGATCTGGCGGTCCGCCTCCGGGTCGCCGTCCGGGGTCGGCCAGTGGCAGCCCTGGACGATCAGCTCCTGGAGGTGGTCGACCTCGATGTGCGCGGCGCGGGCGAACCGCGCCGCGAGGGCCGCCGCGACCGTGGACTTCCCGCTGCCGGGGATTCCGGCCAACAAGACGGTGCCGGGGGCGGGTTCGGTGCTGTCGACGACGACGTTCTCGAAGGTCATGCGCGCCTTTCCTCGCTGGTGGGACGGGGGAACGATACGGGCACGGCCTCGGCGCGCGCCATGGGATTCCGTACCGCGCTCCGTCCCGGGACACCGCGCGGCGCGAGCGAGGTCAGGGCCACTCCCCCGACGAGCAGCGCCGCCGCGCACCAGCGGAGCGGGCTCACCGGCTCGCCCAGGACGAGCGCCGCCGAGGACATGCCGAAGACGGGCACGAGGAGGGAGAAGGGGGCGACGGAGGAAGCCGGGTAGCGGCGGAGGAGCAGGCCCCAGGCGCCGAAGCCGAAGACGGTCGTGATCCAGGCGACGTACGCGATGACGCCGACGCCCGTCCAGTCGAGCCCGCGCAGGGCCGCGAGGTCGCGCTCGGGGCCCTCCAGGAGGAGGGACAGGGCGAGGAGCGGCAGGACCGGCACCGTACTGACCCAGACCATGAAGTTGAGGGCGTCGGGCGGGGCGGCCTTGCGGGTCAGGACGTTGGAGACGCCCCAGCAGGCCGCGGCGGCGATCACCAGGGCGAAGCCGACGAGCGGGCCCGAGCCGCCCTCGTCGACGGCGGCCACGCCGATGCCGGCGAGGGCCACCGCCATCCCGAGCACCTGCCGCCGCGCCGGGCGTTCGCCGAGGGCGGCGAAGGCGAGGAGGGCGGTGAAGACGGCCTGGACCTGGAGGACGAGGGAGGAGAGTCCGGCCGGGGCGCCGAGGTCCATGCCGGTGAAGAGCAGCCCGAACTTGGCCACGCCGAGGACGAGTCCGACGCCCACGATCCTTCCCCAAGCTCTCAACTCCGTTCGAGCAGGGGAGACCCCATCCCACGCGACCTTCGGGCGACCGACGAGGAACACCGCCGGCAGGGCGGCGACGAGGAAGCGGAGGGCGGAGAAGAGCAGCGGCGGGAAGTGGTCGAGGCCGATCTCGATGACGACGAAGTTGACTCCCCAGACGGCGGCGACCAGGGCGGCGAGGGCGATGTGGGCGGGGCGCATGCGATCGAGCATGGCCGCCGCCGACCGTGTAGCACCAGCACAGGTCTCTTCATGGTGGGATGAAGCACTGCTACATCCAGAAACTCCCAGGAACATCCAGGAACATCCAGGAACTCTCACAGGAGGTGCCCGTGCTGGACCTCGGCCGTCTGCGCGCCCTGCACGCCGTCGCCGTCCACGGCAGCGTCGGCGCCGCCGCCACCGCCCTCGGCTACACCCCGTCCGCGGTCTCGCAGCAGATCGCGAAGCTGGAGCGGGAGACCCGTACGACCCTGCTCGAACGCAGCGGCCGCGGCATCCGGCTCACCGACGACGCCCATCAGCTCGCCGCCACCGCACGCCAGTTGCTCGCGCTCGTCGAGGAGGCGGAGGTACGGCTCGAGGAGCGGCGGGGCCGGCCCGCCGGGCGGCTCACGATCGCCTGCTTCGCGAGCGCGGCCCGCGGTCTGATGCCCCGGGCGCTCGCCGAGCTGGCCCGGCTCCACCCGGACCTCGACGCCCGCCTCTCGGAGGTGGACCCGCACCTCTCGGTCGACCTGGTGGCGCGCGGCGTGATCGACCTGGCGGTGGCGCACGACTGGGACATCGCGCCGCTGCCGACGCCGCCGGGGGTCGAGCAGGTGGTCATCGGCGACGACCTGTGCGACATCCTCGTCCACCGGGACCATCCGCTGGCGGCGCGGGACGCGGTGCGCCGGGAGGAGCTGGCCGGGGAGCGGTGGATCTCGCAGCCGCCGGGGACGGTCTGCCACGACTGGCTGACGCGGACGCTGCGGGCCACGGGGTACGAGCCGCTGATCGTCCATCAGGCCGAGGAGAACCACACCCAGGTGGCCCTGGTGGCGGCCGGTCTCGGCATCGCCCTCGTGCCGCGCCTGGGCCGCGGGGCCCTGCCGGCGGAGGTCGTTCCGGTGCGGCTCGACCCGACGCCGACGCGCCGGCTGCACGCCATGTGGCGGACAGGTGCGGCGCGGCGCCCGGCGATCCGGGAGACGGTCCGTACGCTCCAGGAGCTCTGGCCCACGATCGCCTCGGCCGCCTGAGGCGGGCGGGAACGATTCCTGCGCGGGTCCTTGACCTGGCAGTTACTTTCGGGCTATCCGTGACACCTTGGAAGTTTCCTTCAACCTTGCACGGCCGGAAGGAGCATCAGTGCACCACCGCGCCCCCGCCCCCTCCCGACGCACCCTCCTCACGGTGACCGCCGCAGCCGCCGCCGCGGCCGTCACCGGCTTCACCGCCCCCGCCGCCCACGCGGAGACGGACGTCCGGGCCACCGACCTGAAACTCCGGCGGATCATCGACCGGATGTCACTGGAGGAGAAGGTCGGCCAGCTCTTCGTGATGCGGGTCTACGGCCACTCCGCCACCGCCCCCGACCAGGCCGACATCGACGCCAACCTCAAGGAGATCGGCGTCCGCACCGCCGCCGAGCTCGTCGAGCGCTACCACGTCGGCGGGATCATCTACTTCTCCTGGGCCCACAACACCCGCGACCCCCAGCAGATCACCGCCCTCTCCAACGGCATCCAGCAGGCCGCGCTCGCGCAGCCCACCCCGGTCCCGGTGCTCATCTCCACCGACCAGGAGCACGGCATCGTCTGCCGGGTCGGCAAGCCCGCCACCCTGCTGCCCGGGGCGATGGCCCTCGGCGCCGGCGGCTCGCACGCGGACGCCCGCAAGGCCGCGGAGATCGCGGGCGAGGAACTCGCCGCCGTCGGCATCCGGCAGAACTACGCCCCCGTCGCCGACGTGAACGTCAACCCGGCCAACCCCGTCATCGGGGTCCGTTCCTTCGGCTCCGACCCGCAGGCCGTCGCCGGGCTCGTCGCCGCGCAGGTGAAGGGGTACCAGCGGGCCGGGGTCGCGGCCACCTCCAAGCACTTCCCGGGGCACGGCGACACCTCCGTCGACAGCCACTACGGCCTGCCGACGATCACCCACACCCGGGAGCAGTGGGCCGAGCTCGACGCGCCGCCGTTCCGGTCCGCGATCGACGCCGGCATCGACTCGATCATGACCGCGCACATCGTGGTCCCCGCGCTCGACCCCAGCGAGGACCCGGCGACGCTCTCCCGGCCCATCCTCACCGGCATCCTCCGCGAGCAGCTCGGCTACGACGGCGTGGTGGTCACCGACTCCCTCGCCATGGAGGGGGTACGCACCAAGTACGGGGACGAGCGCGTCCCCGTCCTCGCCCTCAAGGCCGGCGTGGACCAGCTGCTCAACCCGCCCAAGCTCGACGTCGCCTGGAACGCGGTCCTGAAGGCCGTCAAGGACGGCGAACTGACGGAGGCCCGGCTCGACGAATCGATCCTGCGGATCCTGCGGCTCAAGGCGAAGCTGGGGCTCTTCCGGCAGGCGTACGCGACCCGGGCGGCCGTCGACCGCGTCGTCGGCACCGAGTCCCACCTCGCCCACGCCGACCGGATCGCCGAGGCCACCACGACGCTCCTCGTCAACGAGGACGGCTTCCTGCCGCTGAGCCCGGCCTCCCACCGCTCGGTCCTCGTCGTCGGCGCCGACCCCGCCTCTCCGTCCGGTACGACGGGGCCGCCGACGACGACGCTCGCGACGGCGCTCTCGGAACTGGGCTTCACCGCGACGGCGCTGTCGACCGGGATCACGCCGACGGCCGCGAAGATCGAGGAGGCGGTGGGGGCGGCGGCGGGCAAGGACGTCGTCGTCGTGGGCACGTACAACGTCTCGGCGACCAGCCCGCAGCGGACGCTGGTCGCGCGGCTCGTGGCGACCGGGGTGCCGGTGGTGACGGTCGCGATCCGGAACCCCTACGACGTCGCACGTCTTGAGGGGCAGCGGGCGGCGCTCGCGTCCTACTCCTGGACGGACGTCGAACTCCGGGCGGCGGCGCGGGTCCTGGCGGGCCGCGCGCGGCCCCGGGGCCGCCTGCCGGTCCCGATCCAGAACGCGACGGACCCGACGAAGGTCCTGTACCCGCTGGGGCACGGGCTGTCTTACGACCGCTGACGGGCCGTGCCGCCCGTTGTGGGCAGGCGTTCCGCCGGGACGGCGCCCCGTCCGTTGTGGGCATGCGTTCCGCCGGGGCGGGACGGGTGGGCACAACGGAACGGCGCCCTTGCCGGCGCCCGAGGCTTCCGCGCCTGAACCCGCACCCCGTGCGCAGTGCACTGGTGGTGCGGGTCCAGGCCCGGAACGCGGAGGCGCCGCTGGGCGCGCCGTCCCGTGTGCCCACC